>DATBCP010000299.1:0-4020 GCA_036270435.1 Rhizomicrobium sp.
GACGGTCGAGATGTCGCCGTTGACGAAGCCGGCACGGGTGAGGTCGGCCAGCCGCACCATGGCGTCGATGGTCTTGCGGCCGGCGTCGTTGTCGTAGCTCGGCACCTTGGCCAGCACGATCTTCGCTTCCTCCTCATGGGGCAGGTAGTTGAGGGTGGCGACGATGTTCCAGCGGTCCATCTGGCCCTGGTTGATCTGTTGGGTGCCGTGATAGAGGCCGGTGGTGTCGCCCAGTCCGATGGTGTTGGTGGTGGAAAACAGCCGGAATGCCGGATGGGGATGGATCACCTTGTTCTGGTCCAGCAAGGTGAGCCGGCCGGAGACTTCCAGCACCCGCTGGATCACGAACATCACATCCGGGCGCCCCGCGTCATATTCGTCGAACACCAGCGCGACGGGCCGCTGCAGCGCCCAGGGCAACAGGCCTTCGCGGAATTCGGTCACCTGCAGGCCATCCTTCAGCACGATGGCGTCCTTGCCGATCAGGTCGATGCGGCTGATGTGGCTGTCGAGATTGATGCGGATGCAGGGCCAGTTCAGCCGCGCCGCCACCTGCTCGATATGGGTGGACTTGCCGGTGCCGTGATAGCCCTGGATCATGACGCGGCGGTTGAAGGCAAAGCCCGCCAGGATGGCCAGTGTGGTGTCGCGGTCGAAACGGTAGGCGGTATCGACCTCCGGCACATGTTCGTTGGCCGTCTTGAAGGCGGGCACCTTCATCTTGGTCTTGATGCCGAACAGGCCGGCGGAGTCGACCACCGTGTCGGGCGCGGCCGTTGTTTCCAAAGTTTCGGTGTGAGTGCTCATGGCTTCGGGTCCGCAAAACCGTCGCGGACGCCAAGCTGGGCGCTCGAGACGCCCGTTTCAGGTAAGCAGCCCGGAGGCGCGCAACACGCCATAGGCCTTGATGACCTGCTTCAGCCGCTCTTCCGCGCCCCGGTCGCCGCCATTCGCGTCGGGATGAAAACGCTTCACAAGTTCCTTATACCGCGCCTTGATCTCGATCAAGGTGGCGTTGTGCGCCAGCTGCAGCGTGTCCATGGCCATGATCTGCAACCGCGTCAAATGACGTTCCGGACGCCGCACCGTGCCGGTTTCGCCATCCTCTGCAAACATCGCATGGCTGTCATTCACGCCGCCAAGCGGGTTCTGGCCCAGCCGGGCCTTGGCGCCGCGCTTGCCCATGGGCCAGGTCGGGCGGTGGCCGAACATGGCTTCTTCCCGGAAGCGCTGGATTTCGGAATCATCCATGTCCTTGAAGTAGTCCCAAGCCTCGTTATGGACGCGGGCATGGGCGGGGCAATACCAGAGATACTCCGTCAGGTTTCTGGGCGACTTGGAGACACGGCAATTGCCCGGGCCGATGCAGCCCGGCGCCTCGCACATGCGGGCTTCCGGCTCCGGCTTGCGTGTCTTTTCCGGCTTGATCCGGATGTCACTTTTGAAACGGGAAGGGCGCGAGGGAGCCATGGAGGAATTATGGGATCGAAAGCGTAAAAGACAAGGAAACGTATCGCTTGACATTCTGCATGCGAAAGAGATGTTCCATTCCATGAGCGTCGCCGCCGATATCCGCGAAAAGTTGACAACCGCTTTCGCGCCCCTGGCGCTGGAGATCGAGGATCAAAGCGGCCGCCATGCCGGTCATGCCGGCGCCGCTCGCGCCGACGGCAGCCACGGCGAAACCCATTTCCATGTCCGGCTGGTTTCTCCCGCTTTTGAAGGTCTTACCCGGGTGGAGCGCCAGCGCCGGATCTATGCCGCGCTGAAGGACGAGCTGGCAGGCCCAGTCCATGCCTTGTCGCTGTCGGTGCTCACGCCGGCTGAGGCCGAACGGACCTGACCGGCGGCACGATCCGCAAGGCGGTGATCTGATTGCGCTGCCGGCGCATGATTTCAAACGTATAGCCGAAAAAAGCGAAGCGCTGGCCGGCCTCCGGAATGGTGCCGGACTGGGCGATCACCAGGCCGGCGACCGTGGTGGCGTCATCTTCCGGCAAATTCCAATCCAGCTCGCGATTGAGGTCGCGCACCGGCACCGTGCCGTCGACCAGGTACGATCCGTCCGGCCGGCGCCGCACATCGGGACGGACTTTGGCTTCATACTCGTCGGGAATATCGCCGAAAATCTCTTCCAGTATGTCGTCCAGGGTCACCAGGCCCTGCAGCGCGCCATACTCATCCACCACCAGGGCAAAATGGCTCTTGTGCTTGCGGAAGGACTCCAGCTGCTCTTCCAAGGTGGTGGTATCGGGCACATACCAGGGTGGAGCGGCCAAAGCGGCGATATCGATGGCGTCCACATCACCTCTGTGTTCCACCAGCGCCAAAGCGAGATACTTGGTGGAAACGATGCCGATGATGTTTTCCGGTTCCCCGCGCCACAACGGCACACGGCTGTGATGGGAGACGATGATCGCCTGAAGCAGCTCCTGCCGGGGAAGATCGGCATCCAGGCTGTCCATATTGGTGCGATGGATCATCACGTCGCCCACCGTCAGTTCGATCAGGTCGAGAACCCCGCCGATCATGTTGCGGTGCTCGCGCTCGACATTGCCTTCGCGATGATGCAACTCGACAGAGCCGCGGATTTCCTCATGCGCTTCCTCGGTTCCCGGTTCTTCCTCGGTGCCCACGCCAAAGGGCGTCAACACCTTCCATACCAGCCATTGCACCGACGCGATGACGGGGGCGAGCAGGGCCACCACCCAGCGCAGCGGGGCGGCGACAAACAGCGCCACGCGATCGGTGCGCGCCACGGCCAGAGTCTTGGGCAGGGTTTCGACGAAGATCAGGATCACCACCGTCATGATCGCGGTGGTCACCGCCACGGCGCGGGGGCCGTATTTGGTTTCCAGAGTCGCCGTCGCCAGCGACGACGTCAGGATGTTGATGAAGGTGTTGCCGAGCAGAACCGCGCCGATCATGCGCTCGCGGTTGGCCAACAGCTTGTTGACATGGGCAGCCGCCTTGGAACCGTCCTTTTCCATTTGGTGCATGCGGCCGCGGGACACCGCGGTGAGCGCGGTTTCCGCCGCCGAGAAAACGGCCGAGATCGCCAGCAAAAAAACAATGGCGGCGATAGTGTAAGCGAGCATGTCCGGAAGGCACCCCGAATAAGGGGCCGATCATAGCCTCTTTTCAATCCGCCAAAAGTTCTAATCTGCAAGTACGGATTTTACCGCCTCCAGCGGCACGTCGCGCGTGACAAAAGCCCGGCCCAGGCCGCGCACAAGGATGAAAGTGAGCTTGCCGTCCGTCACTTTTTTGTCGTGGGCCATGTGGCGGATCAATTCTCCGGCGCCGGGGCGCGGGCCCTGGATTTCGGCGAGGGAAGAGGGCAAGCCGATTGCCTTGAGATGGCGGACAAAGCGGTCCGCATCCTGGCCGGGACAGAGGCCCAGCCTGACCGACAATTGGAACGCCAAGGCCATGCCGATGGCGACGCCTTCGCCATGCACCAGCCGGTCGGAAAAACCGGTGGCGGCTTCCAGCGCATGGCCGAAGGTGTGGCCGAGATTGAGCAGGGCGCGCTCGCCTGTCTCGCGCTCGTCGCGCGCCACGATGTCGGCCTTCATCCGGCAGGAATGCGCCACCGCCTGGACCATGGCGGATTCCTCGCCCTCCAGCGCTTTGGTCCCGTTCACTTCCAGCCATTCGAAGAAATTCGCGTCGCCCAACGCGCCGTATTTCACCACCTCCGCATAACCGGCCAGCAACTCGCGTTTGGGCAGGGTCTTGAGGAGCGCGGTGTCGGCGATGACGATGCGCGGTTGATGGAACAGGCCGATCAGATTCTTGCCTTGCGGCGCATTGATCGCGGTCTTGCCGCCCACCGAGGAATCCACCTGGGCCAGCAGCGTGGTGGGGATCTGCGCAAAACCCACCCCGCGCTTGAGCACGCCGGCGGCAAAACCGGTGAGATCGCCGATCACGCCTCCGCCCAACGCCACCACCAGGCCCTTGCGGTCGATTTCCATATCCAGCAGCGCGCCGCTCAACCGCTCCAGTCCGGCAAAA
>DATBCP010000300.1:0-1619 GCA_036270435.1 Rhizomicrobium sp.
AGCCTCAATGGCGCGATGACCGCCAGTATCGCGTCCGGCGCTTACAGCTTCGGGTAGCGGTTTACGTTGCTTACGGCAACGGGCGGCGTCACGGGCACCTTTGCATCGCTCGCCGGCATCCCCGCCAGCCTGAAAGGCCAACTCAGCTACGACACCAACAACGCTTATCTGACTCTTTCGCCCAATGCGTTGGCGCCCTTGACCAGCAACACCACAGGCAATCAGAACAATGTGGTGAGCGCGATCGATAAAGCTGTTGCCGGGGGTGCCGTACCGCTTCCCGGGTTTGTGCCCCTCTACAATCTCTCTGGCCCGGCGCTGAACAGCGCCCTGGACCAGATCTCCGGCCAGGCGGCGCCCAATGTCACCAATGCGGTGGGCCAGGGCTTTCTCTCCTTCATGTCCATGACAGCCGGTGGCGGCAGCGGTGATGCCGGCAGCTTTGCACCGGGCAGCGCCTATGGTGGGGCCGACGCGCCGCATCGCGCGCAATTGGAGGCGGGACAAACACGTGTCTGGGGCGCGGCCTATGGCGGCCATGTCGGCCTGTCGGGCGACAGCGCCAGCGGTGCGGCCAGCCTTTCCAGCAACAATGTCGGGATGATCGGTGGGGCGGATATGCAAGTCGCCGACGGCGTCATCGCTGGTGTCACACTGGGCCTGGGCCGGCAGCTGTTTCATTCCGGCAATGGCAGCGGTGACAGCAGTGACTTCCTGGTCGGTCTGTATGGTCGCGCGGATGCCGGGGCGGCCTATGTGGCCGCCTCGTTTGGCTATGGCTGGCATGAGATCAAGACCCTGCGTGTCGTGACCGTCTCCGGCACCGATGTGCTGCAAGGCAAACAGAATGCCGATGATGTCGGCGGCCGCATCGAAGCGGGCTGGCGGCTGGCGTTGGACGACAGTTACACGATCACGCCCTATGGCGCCTTCGCGGGCGAGAGTTTTGACAGCCCCGCCTATGCGGAGACGGCGATCTCCGGCGCTTCCACCTTCGCTTTGTCCTATGCCGCGCAAACCACCACCCTTGGCCGCAGCGAATTGGGTGCGCACCTGGAGCGCAATTATGGGATGGAGCAGGGCATGTTGACGGCGGATCTTCACGCCGCCTGGGCGCATCAGCTGGATGATCTGCCCTTCACCCAGGCCAGTTTCCTGAACCTGCCGGGCGCGACGTTTCAGGTGGTGGGGGTGCGTCCCGGCCGGGATACCGCCTTGCTGGGCCTGAACCTGGAAGTCCGCAACAATTCCGGTCTGTTCTTTGGCGTCCGGGGCGAAGGCCAGTTCGGCGTTGGCACAACCATGGTCGAAGGCTTGGGCAATTTCGGCTGGCGCTGGTAACGCGCCGGGGTCTTTTGTGTCGTGAGTTTGTCGCGCCGGCGCTCATGGCCTATTTTGGCCACTCGCTTGGCGCTCCTGCTCACGCCACAAAATCCCTCCGGCGCGGTGTTCAATCCAGCTCCAACTTGCTCTAGCATCCGCCCGGAAAAAGCGGCTCGACCGCCACTACGGGGGAATGCATGAAAAGGACCTTGCTGGTTTCCACCCTTCTGCTTGTTGGGGCCGCGCCGGCGGTTTTGGCGGTTGCGCCGGCTTGGGCCGCCGAGCCCGATGGCCTG
>DATBCP010000301.1:0-3799 GCA_036270435.1 Rhizomicrobium sp.
ATCGGCCGCCCTCGATCCTTCAGGTGGAGGGCGCCAAGGACATCGCCATCGAATTCCAATCGCTGTCCAAAACCTATTCCATGCCGGGCTGGCGCATGGGTTTTGCCGCCGGGAATGAAAAACTGATCGGAGCGC
The DNA here is from genome assembly GCA_036270435.1 of Rhizomicrobium sp. Classification (GTDB taxonomy): domain Bacteria; phylum Pseudomonadota; class Alphaproteobacteria; order Micropepsales; family Micropepsaceae; genus Rhizomicrobium. The sequence goes on from DATBCP010000301.1 coordinate 136, forward strand.
TGGCCCGGATCAAATCCTATCTGGACTATGGTGCCTTCACGCCCATCCAGGTGGCGGCGGCCACGGCGTTGAATGGGCCGCAAGACATCGTGGAGGAGATACGCGCCACCTACAAATCGCGCCGCGATGTGCTGGTGAAAAGCATGGCGGCGGCGGGCTGGGAGATTCCCGCACCGCCGGCGTCCATGTTTGCCTGGGCGCCTGTGCCGGAAAAATACCGGACTCTCGGCTCCATGGAATTCGCAAAAGATCTGCTGATCCATGCCAAGGTGGCGGTGTCGCCCGGCATCGGCTTTGGCGAATATGGCGAAGGCTATGTGCGGGTGGCGCTGGTGGAAAATGAGCATCGCATCCGCCAGGCGGCACGCAATGTGAAGAAGTTTCTCCAGTCCGGCACCAACATGGCGCCGCCTGACCCGCCCGCGAAGAAGAATTTGGCGCCTACGAAATGACGCAAAGCTTCAAGATTGCCATCGCCGGTCTCTGAACGGTCGGGGGCGGTGTGGTGAAGGCACTTGGCCAGCGCGCCGATGAGTTGTCGCGCCGTGCAGGCCGCAAGCTGGACATTGTGGGCGTATCGGCGCGTGACAAGACCAAGGCGCGCGGCTTTGATGTCACCGGCTGGACCGACGATCCCCTGTCGCTGGCCAAAGGCGATGCCGATGTGGTGGTGGAGCTGATCGGTGGCGATCAAGGCATCGCCCTCGAGTTGGTCGGGACCGCACTTGCCAACAAGAAGCATGTCGTTACCGCCAACAAGGCGCTGCTCGCCAAGCATGGCCTGAAGCTGGCCGAGCTGGCCGAGAAGAACGGCGTCACCTTGAAGTTCGAGGCGGCTGCGGCCGGCGGCATCCCCATCGTCAAGGCATTGCGCGAAGGCCTGATTACCTATCGCGTCGATGCTGTGAAGGGCATTCTCAACGGCACCTGCAATTATATTCTCACCGAGATGGAAGCCAGCGGCCGCTCCTTTGCCGACGTGCTGAAGGAAGCCCAAGCCAAGGGGTATGCCGAGGCCGATCCGACCTTGGACGTGGGTGGCGGCGACACCGCGCATAAGCTGGCGCTGCTCGCCAGCCTGGCTTTCGGCACGGCGCCGGCCTTGAGCGCGGTGGCGGTGGAAGGCATCGAACACATTACGCCCGACGACATCGCCTTCGCTTCGGAGTTCGGCTATCGCATCAAGCTTTTGGGTGTGGCGCGCCGGATGGAGGGCCAGAATCAGACAAAGATCGACCAAAAGGTCCATCCCGCCATGGTTCGCGCCCGCGCCGCGCTGGCCAATGTCGCCGGCGCCGCCAATGGCGTGCTGGTGGATGCGGGTGAGGCGGGCTCCTTCTTCTTCTCCGGCCGCGGCGCGGGCGAAGCTCCCACCGCCAGCGCGGTGGTGGCCGATATCGTGGAAGCCGCGAGCGGCGCGGCAAGTCCGGCCTTCGGCCGTCCGGCGGCCAGCCTGGGGCGGCTTGACCCCGCGGATGGAAAACAAGCCGTTTCACCCTGGTATTTGCGCTTTGAGGTGTTGGACGAGCCCGGCGTCCTGGCCCTGATCGCCCGCCACCTGGCCGACACCGGTGTTTCCATCGAAAGCATGATTCAACGGGTCCGGGCCCCCGGCGCGCCGGTGGCCATTGTCATGATCACCCATGAAACCTCCCAGGCCAGCGTGGAACGCGCCTTGAAGGCCATCGGGGCTTCCGACAAGGTCAGGAGCCGTCCGTGCATGATTCCCATGGAATCCTGACGGTTCAGCCTCCCGAGTTGCGGGCGCCGAGGGCACAGTGAAATTCAGAGCGAGCCGAAAAATCATGACCGAGATACGCCCGCCCACGCTGGAAAGACCGCTGGACCGTTCCTTCGCATTGGAAGCGGTGCGCGTTACCGAAGCCGCCGCCATCGCCGCCTTTGCCCAGATCGGTCGCGGCAACGAGCATGACGCCGACCAGGCGGCCGTCGAAGCGATGCGGGCCGCTTTCAATGTGCTTCCCATCGACGGCACCGTGGTGATCGGGGAGGGCGAGCGTGACGAAGCCCCGATGCTGTTCATCGGTGAGAAAGTTGGCCAGGGCGGCCTTGCGGTGGATATCGCGCTGGATCCGCTGGAAGGCACCACGCTGACCGCCAAGGCCATGGCCAATGCCCTGGCAGTGATGGCGATGGCGGAGCCCGGCACCATGCTCAACGCGCCGGATACTTATATGGACAAGATAGCCATCGGTCCCGGCTACAAGGACGGATTGATCGACCTGGATGCCGAGCCCGGCGACAATGTCAATGCCATCGCCAAGGCCAAGGGCGTGCGGCCGCAGGACGTCACGGCGTTGGTGTTGGACCGGCCGCGGCACGAGCAATTGATCGCCAAAGTCCGCAAGGCGGGCGCCAAGGTGAAGCTGATCACCGACGGCGATGTGGCAGGCGTGATCGAAACCACCGATCCCGCCACCGGCGTGGATATTTATATCGGCATCGGCGGCGCGCCCGAAGGCGTACTGTCGGCGGCGGCCTTGCGCTGCGTCGGCGGCCAGATGCAGGGACGGCTGGTGTTCCGCAATGAGGATGAGCGCGTCCGCGCCGCCAAATGGGGCATCACCGATCTCAACCGCAAATATGGCCTGCACGAATTGGTATCGGGCGATGTGGTGTTTTCCGCTACCGGCGTCACCGACGGCTCGATGCTGCGCGGTGTGCATCGGCAAGGCAATTTCATCACCACCGAAAGCGTGGTGATGCGATCGGTCAGCGGCACGGTGCGCTGGATCAAGGCGCGCCATCGCCGCGACGAAGTTGCTTGAGGTCGCCTTAGACACGGGCGCGGCGGCGTTCGGCGTCGCCCGCTCCTTCACGGGCCGGCGCTGGCTGCTCAAGCCGCTGGATGCCACGCTGGAGAGCGAATTGTTGCGCGAATTGCCGCCGGTGGTGGCGCGGCTGCTGGCCTTGCGCGGCATTTCCGCGAACCAGGCCGCCGACTATCTGGCGCCCCGTCTCAAGACGCTCCTGCCTGATCCCTTTGTCCTGAAGGACATGGAAAAAGCGGTGGTGCGGGTGGCCGCGGCGCTTCTGGCCGGCGAGCGCATCGCCGTGTTCGGCGATTATGATGTGGACGGTTCGACCTCGGCGGCGCTGCTGTCGGATTTTCTTTCGGCGGTAGGCGCCAGCCCGCGGATCTACATTCCCGATCGCATGAAGGAAGGATATGGCCCGTCGCCGACCGCCATGCGCGTCTTGTCGGTGGAAGGTGCCCGGCTTGTGATCACGGTGGATTGCGGCGCCGCCGCCACCGCGGCCTTGGAAGAGGCCCGCACACTCGGCCTGGATGTGGTGGTACTGGATCATCACCGGGTCGAGGCGTCGCCGCCCGCGCTGGCGCATGTCAATCCCAATCAGCCGGGCGATGCATCCGGCTTGGGACATCTCTGTGCGGCCGGCGTCACCTTTCTGTTTCTGGTGGCGTTGAACCGGCATTTGCGGCAGGCGAATTTCTATTCAGAGCGCGATCTGGTCGAGCCCGACTTGCGCCTGTTCCTGGATCTGGTGGGGCTGGCCACCATCTGCGATGTGGTGCCGTTGAAAGATCTCAACCGTGCCTTTGTGCGCTTCGGCCTTTCCCAGATCGGTCAGATGTCACGTCCGGGCCTTCAGGCCCTGGCCGGCGTGGCGGGCGCCAAGG
>DATBCP010000302.1:0-5712 GCA_036270435.1 Rhizomicrobium sp.
CGGCCAGCCGGCCAGGCCTTCGCTAAGATCGAGCGTATAGGCTTCCAGCAGATAGTGATTGCGCAGCGCCAGGACGAGTCCGAAGAAGATCGTGCCCGCGGCGCTCCAGCGGAACCAGAACAAGGCGGCCGGGGTGATGAAGCGGCCCAAAGCGGGTTTCAACTCGTCGGGGATCTTGGGCATGGTCGGAGTGGAGACGAAGTTGAAATACCACAGCAGCCCGATCCACATCACGCCGCAGACGATATGCAGCCAGCGCAGCACGAAGAATTCAAAAGCCACACCGTCAAAACCCTGGGTGACGCAATAGACGCCCACCAGCAGGATCGCCAGCACGAAGCTTGTGATGACCACATTGCGAAGATTGCCCAAAAAGGCAGCCATGATCCCCTCCCTGAAGACTCGTTGAGGGAACTCTAGCGCCGGATTGTTGCCACCGCCAGCCGCCGGGTGGGACTCAGATGGTGAGCTTCCTGGGACGGGCCGTATTCAGCCAAGTGATCACAATCAGCCGCGTCACCATCACTGCCGTGAAGAATGAGGTGATGATGCCCACCCCCAGGGCCACGGCGAAGCCCTTGACCGGACCGGTGCCCAACTCGAACAGGATCAAGGAGGCGATCAGGTGGGTCATGTTGGCGTCGATGATGGTCGCCATGGCGCGACGGAAGCCGGTATCGATCGCCGCCAGCATGGTGCGGCCGTTGCGCTGTTCCTCGCGGATGCGCTCATAGATCAGGACGTTGGCGTCCACCGCCATGCCCATGGTGAGCACAATGCCGGCAATGCCCGGCAGGGTCAGGGTGGCACCAAAGGCGGTCAAGGTCGCCAACAGCAGGACCACGTTCAAGGTGAGCGCCAGATCGGCGAACAGGCCGAACAGGCCGTAGCGCAGGACCATGAACAAGGCGACCAATGCCAGCCCGGCCGTGGCGGAGTAGCGGCCCGCCTTGATGGAGTCGGCACCCAATTCGGCGCCGACGCTGCGCTCTTCCAGCGGCTTCAAGGGCGCGGGCAGCGCGCCGGCGCGCAACAGCCGCGCCAGATCCTCGGCGCTTTGGGAGGTGAAGCTCCCGCTGATCGAAGCCGTGCCGCCCAGGATCGGTTCGCGGATCACCGGCGCCGACAGCACCGTCTTGTCCAGGATGATGGCGAAGCGGTGGCCGGTATTGGCCTTGGTGATGTCGGCGAACTGACGGGAGCCCACGCTGTCGAAGCGGATGACGACTTCCCATTCATTGGTCTGCTGGTTGACGCCCGAGGACGCGTTGGTCAGCCGGTCGCCCGACACGCTGATCCGGCGCTGCACCACAACCTTGTTGGGCGGCACATTCTTATTCTCGCTCTGCTCCGGAAGGATTTCATCGCCGATGGGCGGCACGCTGGCGTTCGGATTGGCCTGCTCATCCACCATCTGGAAGGTCATCTTGGCGGTCTTGCCCAGCATGGTCTTGAGTTGGGTGGGGTCCTGCAGACCTGGCACCTGAACAAGGATGCGGTCCTCGCCATTGCGTTCGATGGTGGGTTCGCGCGTGCCCAGCTCGTCGATACGGCGGCGCACCACCTCGATCGACTGATCCATGATCTGCTGGCGGGTCAGGGTCTTGAAAGCGTCGGTCATGCGCAAGGTGAAGACCCCCGCATTTTCCGTCAGGTCATATTCCTTGCCGCCCACCGACAGGACCGAGCTGGACATGCTGGGATTGAGGCCCTGGATCAGGGTGCGCGCCTGGTCCAACTGCGACGGATCGGTCACCCGGACAGAAACCGTGTCGCCGGCGGCTTTATAGTTGTCGGACGCAATATGCCCCTTGCGGAACGCGGCGCGGATATCCCCCATCAGGGATTCCGAGCGGTCGCGCGTCACTTGGTCGAAGTCCACGCCCAAGAGCAGGTAGGAGCCGCCTTGCAGGTCCAAGCCCAGATTGACCGCGCTTGAGGGCAGGAACTTCGGCATTCTGGCGCGCACATCCGGCGGCAGCGCATTGGGAAGGGCGATCAGGATACCGCCCACCAGAATGATGAGGGTGATAAGACGCGACCAGAGCGAGACTTGAAGCACGGATTATTCCTTGACGTCGGCGTTCTTGGCACGCACGTCGCTCAGTGTCGCCTTCAACACCTTGACCTGCACATTGTCGGCGATCTCCACCAGGATCTCCGGATCGTCGGCGGCAGATGCCTTGACCACCTTGCCCAGAATGCCCCCCGCAGTCACCACCGTGTCGCCGCGGCGCAGATTGTCGACCATCTGGCGAAGCTGCTTCTGGCGCTGGCTTTGCGGCCGCCACAGAAGAAAGTAGAAGATCGCGATCATCGGCAGCGCGAGAGTCAGCGTCTGGAACATCGGATCGTTCATATTCATATTGCGGAGACTTTCGGGGAAATGCGGGCGGACTATAGCGGGCCAGCTTTCCTTTGCAACCGTGGTAAATCAAGGGGTTAGCATGGCCGATGGCGGCAAACAACACGTTTTGGACGAACCCGTCCTGCTTGCGCGCATCGCCGAAGCGCTGGAGCGGCTGGCGCCGCCCGCCCTCGCCACCGCCCTGCCCGATGGCGATGCCTTTGTCTGGGAGCCCGGCCTGAAGACGGGAAATGGGGGAGGCCTAGTGTCCGTACCCCATGTCGCACATGTCGATCTCACCCTGCTCAAAGGGGTGGAGAACCAGCGCGATACTCTGCTGGCCAACACGAGGCATTTCGCGGAAGGTCTGCCCGCCAACAACGCGCTGTTATGGGGCGCGCGCGGCATGGGCAAGTCCAGCCTGGTCAAGGCGGTGCATGAGGAGATCAACCGCACGCGTCGGGGTGAAGACCGGATGGTCTTGATCGAGATCCATCGCGAGGACATCGATACCCTGCCGACCCTGTTGCGTATCCTGCGGAGCAGCAAGCGGCGCGTGCTTTTATTCTGCGACGACCTGTCCTTCGACAAGGACGATACCAGCTACAAATCCCTCAAGGCGGCGCTGGAAGGCGGCATCGAGGGCCGGCCGGCCAATGCCCTCTTCTATGCCACCTCGAACCGGCGCCACCTGATGCCGCGCGACCTGGTGGACAATGAACGCGGCACCGCCATCAATCCCGGCGAAGCGGTGGAGGAAAAAGTCTCCCTGTCAGACCGGTTCGGCCTGTGGCTGGGCTTCCATCACTGCGGCCAGGACGAATATCTCGCCATGATCGAAGCCTATGCCGCCTATCATCATCTCAAGATTGCAGCCGATGAGTTGCGCCGGCGGGCGTTGGCCTGGTCCATGGGTCGCGGCGGGCGGTCGGGACGTGTCGCGTGGCAATTTATTCAAGACTTGGCAGGTGAGCTCGGCCAAAGGCTTGAGCCCTGATCCGGGAAGGGTCACTTCCATCCATGAAGCGCCTGTAGCCCGGCATACAGCAGGATGGCGACGCCAAGGACCTGGAGCAGCTGCAGGAAGGCGAAGCTGCGCGGATGGTCCTTGCGGGTGATGGTTTCATTATCCTCTTCGTTGCGGATCCAGCCACGCGACCAGGTCTGCAGCGTGAAGAGCGCCATCGCAGCCGCGCCCCCCAGGAGAAACAAGGCCCAGAGCTGCTCTAGGATAGTCATGCCGACACTCTCTTGGTCGCCTGCGAAGGTACAACCAAGCCTAGCCGCCGGAAGCAGCCGGACGATGACAGTCCAGGACTATCGGGGATCGCTGCTGTTGCTGGCCGTCGCCGCCGCCAGATAGGAATGCGGATTGACCGGCGTGGTGGCCGAGCGGATCTCGAAATGCAGCTGCGGCTTGGAGACATCGCCGGTCTGGCCGACATAACCGATCACCTGCCCCCGCGCCACGAAGTCGCCGCGTGAGACGATCAGCCGGTCGGCATGGGCGTAAGCGGTGGTGAAGCCGCCGGAATGTTTCACCAGCACCAGGTTGCCGTAATTTTTGAGTTCATCGCCGGCATAAGTCACCGTGCCGGAGGCGCTGGCATGGATCGGCGTGTTCACAGGCGCGGCGATATTGATGCCGTCATTCTTGCCGCCATTGGCGGTGGTGCCGAAATCGGAAAGGACCGGGCCTGTCACCGGCCAGGCAAAGACGGGCGCATCGCCCACCGGCGGCAAGGGCTGGCTGGTGACGGTGACTTTCCGCACCGGCGCGGCAGAGGCGGTATTGTGGCTGATGTCGGCGGGCGCGCCATCCGCGGCATGCCCATTCTTTTCCTGATAGGTATAGGTCTTGGCGGCTGCCGTGCTGGAGGACGCGACACGGCGTGGCGCGTGGTCGTTCACGCCCCAATCGAACGCGGTTCTGGGGCTTTCGGGCATGCATCCCGCCAGAAGCAGGACGGCCAACGGCACGGCGAACTTCGAAACCTGGCCCATCAGAGCGCCTTTCGAATCTGTCTCGAAATGGATCATGATCCGCAAAAGTTTAGAGGCTGTTAACCGCCTTGGCGCGAATCAGATGGGCCTATAGTGTCCGGGGCGGCCGAAATGTCCATGGGTAGAGTTCCGTGGCTCGGCTGCGCCGGCCCGGCCGCTCGCTTTCGCTCGCGGCGTTCGTCACTTTCGCGGGTCCACTGGACCCGCTCACGCGCTCTGCGCGCCGTCCCTCACCCCGTTGCGCTCCAGCACAGCCCGCATGCTTTCCAGCACGCTCTGCTCGGTGAGGTTCAAGTGCAGCGGCGTCACCGCGATGTAATTGTCATAGACCGCGCCCAGGTCGCTGTCAGCCGGCGGCACCGCTTTGCGGCGGCGCAGGCCGATCCAGTAATAGGCGCGCTGGCGGGCATCGGTGCGTTCCTCGATCTCCGTGGATTGCAAATCATATTTGCCTTGCGGCACCACCTTCACGCCTTTGACCTCATCCGCCGGGCAGCCGGGAAAATTGATGTTGATCAGCGTGCCGGATGGCCATCCCGCCTTGACCAGCGCCGCCACGGTGGCAGGACCGTGAACCTTGGCGGGCGACCAATCGATCGCATGCCGGTCGCCTTCCTCATAGGACTGTGAAAGTGCGATGGAGGGGATGTTCAAGGCGCAGCCTTCCATCGCCCCAGCAATAGTTCCCGAATAGGTGACATCGTCGCCCAGGTTGGAGCCCCAATTCACGCCCGACAGCACCAAGTCCGGCGGCTGGCTTTTCAGGATATGCAGGCAAGCCATCATCACACAGTCGGTGGGCGTGCCACTAACGGCATAGCGCCGTTCCTCGAGTTTGCGCAAGCGCAGCGGCAAAGTCAGGGTGAGCGAGTGGGACGCGCCGGACTGTTCGTTTTCCGGCGCCACCACCCAGACATCGTCGCCCAAGCTGCGGGCAATGTCTTCGGTGACGGTAAGTCCGGGCGAATGAATGCCGTCATCATTGGTGACCAGGATACGCATGCTATTCGATGGACCTTAGTGCTTCTCGATCCGCTTCTTGCCACCCATATAAGGCTGCAATACGTCCGGAATAGCGACACTGCCATCGGGCTGCTGATAATTTTCCAGGATGGCGACCAGGGTGCGGCCCACCGCCAGGCCCGAGCCGTTCAAAGTATGCACCGGCCCCTTCGCTTTTCCTTCGGCATTGCGGAAGCGGGTGTTCATCCGTCGCGCCTGGAACGCGCCGCAATTGGAGCAGGACGAGATCTCGCGATAGGCGCCCTGCCCCGGCAGCCAGACTTCGATGTCATAGGTCTTCTTGGCCGAGAAGCCCATGTCGCCGGTGCATAAGGTCACGACGCGATGGGCGAGATCGA
>DATBCP010000303.1:0-2795 GCA_036270435.1 Rhizomicrobium sp.
AAGGCGCGACGAACTCACGACGCAAAAGGGCGCGCCGTCAGAGGTATTTGAGCGCGACGAAGCCGAGTATCAATACGACGACGAATAAGATCAGCGCCAGCTCCAAATACTTTTCCAGCAGCTCCTGCGCCTTGGCGCCGAAGAAATAAACCAGCATCGCCTCGATCACCAGGTAACGGACGCTACGGGTCACCGCCGAATAAAGCATGAAGAGCGGAAAGGTGACGCCCGCCAGGCCGGAGGCGATGGTGACCAGCTTGTAGGGTATCGGCGTCGCGCCCTGTACCATGATCAAATAGGCGTTGTTGCTGTATTTGAGGCGCAGCGCCTCCACCTGTGCCAGCGGCACATGCAGCGCATGGATCAGCCACAGGCCCGCCGACTCCCAGAACAAGGCGCCGATGGCATACCCCAGCATCCCGCCCGCCACCGACCAGAAGGCGACCCAGGCGCCCAGGCGGAAGGCGCGCTTGCGATCCGCCAGCATCATGGGCAGCACCATCACATCGGCGGGAATGGGGAAGAAGCTGGCTTCGGCAAAGGCGAAAGCCGCCACCGCCGCCCAGGCATGCTTGCCCTGGGCATTGGCCAGCATCCAGGCATAGACGGCGCGCAGTCCGCGCGGCTTCTTGGAATCTTCGGGCTTATCGGCGATGGTCATGCAGGGCTTCTAACATTGCCGACCCGATCTAACAAACACATCATCCATCTTGCCGCGCCTTGCGGCATTCTCCAGCGAGACCCGTTAATGGCCCCCAAAAAGCGCAGACAAAAAACCATCACAAAAGCCGGAAAGCCTTATGAAACGGGCTTGGACCGGGTGGGCGCCAATTTCCAGCCGCTGACGCCCTTGTCGTTCCTGGAAAGGGCGGCCCAGGTTTTTCCGCGACACACCGCCATCATCCATGGCAGCCAACGGATCGACTACGCCGCCTTCTATGCCCGCAGCCGCAGGCTGGCGTCCGCCTTGTCCAAGCTGGGCATCAAAAAGGGCGACACGGTTGGGGTGATGCTGGCCAACACGCCGCCCATGCTGGAAGCCCATTATGGCATTCCCATGCTGGGGGCGGTGCTGAATGCGCTCAATACCAGGCTGGATTCGGCGGCCATTGCTTTCATGCTGGAGCATGGCGGCGCGAAAGTGCTGATCACCGACCGCGAATTTTCCGCCACCGTTTCAGGCGCGCTCAAGCTCCTGAAAAAGAAGCCGCTGGTGATCGACTATGACGACAAGGAATTTCCGCAAGGCGGAGCCCGGCTGGGCAAGATCGACTATGAGAAATTCCTCAAAACCGGCGATCCCGATTTTGCCTGGAAGATGCCGGACGATGAATGGGACGCCATCGCGCTGAACTATACGTCCGGCACAACCGGGAACCCCAAGGGCGTCGTCTATCATCATCGCGGCGCCGCCCTGATGTGCTACGGCAATGCGCTGGCCGGCACCATGGTGGAGCATCCGGTACTGCTCTGGACCCTGCCGATGTTTCATTGCAACGGCTGGTGCATGCCTTGGTCCTTGTCGGCGGTGGCCGGCACCCATGTCTGCCTGCGCTGGGTGCGGGCAGCGGCGATTTTCGACGCCATCGCCGCGCATGGCGTGACCCATCTGTGCGGCGCACCCATTGTGATGTCCACCCTGATCAATGCCGGTGAGGGTGAGCGCAAGAACTTTTCCCAGAAGGTGCGCTTCATGGCGGCGGCCGCCCCGCCGCCCGAAGCCGTGTTGGCCGCGATGGCGGAAGCCGGCTTTGAAGTGGTGCATGTCTATGGCCTGACCGAAGTGTATGGCCCCGCAGTGGTCAATGAATGGCATGCGGAATGGGATGCGCTGGATAGCGCAGGGCGGGCCGCCAAGAAGGCCCGCCAAGGCGTGCGTTATGCGCCGCTGGAAGAGCTGGCCGTGCTTGACCCGAAAAGCATGAAACCGGTGCCCGCCGATGGCAAGACCATCGGCGAGGTGATGTTCCGCGGCAATATCGTGATGCGCGGTTATTTGAAAAACCCCAAAGCCACGCGCGAGGCCTTGAAAGATGGCTGGTTTCATTCCGGCGATCTGGGGGTGATGTATCCGGACGGCTATATCCAGCTCAAGGACCGTTCCAAGGACATCATCATTTCGGGCGGCGAGAACATCTCCTCCATCGAGGTGGAAGATGCCATCGCCCGGCATCCCGATGTGATGTTCGTGGCGGTTGTGGCGCGGCCCGACCCCAAATGGGGCGAGCATCCTTGCGCCTTTGTGGAATTGCGCAGCGGCCGCCGGCCGTCGGAAGCCGATATCCTGGACTTCGCCAAGACGCGGTTGGCCAAATTCAAGATGCCCCGCACGGTCGTCTTTACCGATCTGCCCAAGACATCGACGGGCAAGATTCAGAAGTTCGTGCTGCGCGAACGGGCGAAGAGCCTGTAGGGATGGTCCATAATCATTCCCCGCGGTCGCGCCGTTTTGGGCGGCCCGCGGGGATGAGGCTCAGTTTACGGCACTTCGAAGCCGCTCGAGCTCGTCCTTGATTCTCAATTTCTGCTTTTTCAGGGCGGCGACGCGCATCTCATCCCAATCGGGATTGGCCATCTCGCTCTCTATAATTTCTGAGATTTTTCTGTGCTGATTGGACAGATGAAGAATGTGTCCTTCTAGCGCCATGCATGCACCTCATCGTTCGATTTCGGTTCGGCTGGCGCGGTCGCCCCTTAGGCTTCGCGCCCGGCAGAGGAAAAGCAAAGCACCAATCCCCCGGCCTTAAAAATCTCAGAAATTATAGAGAGCGAGATGGCCAATCCCGATTGGGATG
>DATBCP010000304.1:0-6770 GCA_036270435.1 Rhizomicrobium sp.
AGTCCCAGATAGCGGTCGATCTGGTTCAGGTGCGGATCGATCAGGATGGCGGAATGGCTGCCGTCGCAGCCCAACAGGTAAGACTGGCATCCGCCCGTGGCGATCTGTTCGAAGATCATCGCGAAACCCCATGTTGAACGACAGTCTGCCTTAAACCGCGCCTGCCGTCAGCGTCCCGTTTTGCGCGGCGGGTTGGCACCCGCCTCCATCAGCAGCCGGGTGAACAGATAGAGCCAGCACGCACAGTGCGGCGCACAGATTGGCGAATGGCTTCTTCATTCTCTCCCCCCGGAAGAATTCAACCGCGCAGCAAAGCGCGGAAAGTTTTATCCCTCTTCAACAGGACCTCCCGCCGCATCGCCCCTTTGCGGGTGCGGTGCTTTTCGGCATAGACCAGCACCCAGACGCGGCCGCGGGTGCTGCGGGCGCCGGCGCTCTTGCCATTGTGTTCGTCCAGCCGCCGTTCCAGGTCCAGCGTCCACCCCACATAGGTGATGGTCCGGCCATCCGGATTCTGCGCCGCCAGGACATAGACAAAGGAGGGCATCGGCTTCCTTAGGTTGCCTTTTTTAATGGTCGCGCGGCCTAACGCAGGCCGGCAGCGAAGCAGCCGGGCCTGCTGGGCTGTCGCTCCCTTTTTTAATGGTCGCGCAGCCTAACGCAGGCCGGCAGCGAAGCAGCCGGCCTGCTGGGCCGTCGCTCCCTTGTCCTGCGATTTGCGCAGGCCTGTCCATACCGAAATCGCGGCTTGCCCTGGGACAGGGGGCGGACATATATTTGCTCAGGCAACTATTGCTGGAACGTGTTATTGCCGGGGCAATTATTGCCCGTACAGGAAACCGGGGGCATGAAGCCGTATTACACCCTCAACAGCTATGCGATGAAGAACTCGGTCGGCTATCTGATGCGGATGTGCTCCAACCTGGTGCTGCCGCAGATGGAGGCCCTGTTCCAGGACCAGGAGCTGACCTTCTCGCAATGGACCACCCTGGTGGCCTTGCATGACGGCCGTATCGCCACGCCGGGCGATCTGTCGCAGAATATCTGTCACGATGCGGGGTCGCTGACCCGTCTTCTCGACCAGATGGTGGAGCGCGGCCTGGTCGTCCGCGGCCGCAGTGAAACCGATCGCCGTGTGGTGACGTTATCGCTGACGCCGCGCGGGCGCTCCCTGGTCGAAGCTTTGGCGCCCAAGGTGATGCATTTCTGGAATGAGCTTCTGTCCGGCTTTACCCATGCCGAGGTGGACGCGCTGATCAGCCTTCTGACCCGGCTGGTGCTCGTGGCCGACGGCAAGCAGGGCAGGAAGTCCCGATTGATGATTTCCGATGTTCCCGTTGCCAAGCCGGTTCCCGCCAAGCGTCCGGCCAGATTGAAGAAAGCGTCATGAACATTTTCATCCGGAAATCCCGCGCGCCTTTGACCGCGCTTATGCTGACGGCCCCTCTGCTGACGGCCCCTCTGCTAACGGCTTGTGTGGATGCCCCGCCCACCACGCCGCAGGTCAGCGAAGTCAAGCAGAACGACCTTGGCCTGACCGGCGCGGCCGCCCCGCATGCGCCGCGCGACTGGTGGAGGGCCTTTCAGGACCCGCAAGTCGACCGGCTGGCGGCCTCGGTGATCGCCAACAATCCGAGCCTGACGGCGGCGATGGCGCGCATGCGCGCCGCGCAAGCCGAGCTTGCCATCAACCGGGCGCAAGACCGGCCGCAAGTGACGTTGAACGGCAGCGAGCAGCGCGTCTTGTTCAGCAAGGATTACATCATCCCGCCGCCTTATGGCGGCAGCTATCGCTGGTATGGCTCGGTGACGGCCGATCTCAGCTGGAACCTGGATTTCTGGGGCAAGCAGGCCGACCTGATCGACAAGGCGCGCAATACCGCGCAAGCCGCGGCGCTGGACGTGGAAGCCGCCCATCTGGCGTTGTCGGGCGCTTTCGCCCAGGCCTATATCGACCTTCTGCTCAACTATCAGTATGGCGAGATCGCCGACGCCACCGTGGCCGAGCGCGAAGAGATCCTGAAGATCAGCCAGGGGCGTTTCAATGCCGGCCTGGAGAATGCCAGTGCGGTGGAGCAGGCCAAGTCGCTGCTCTCCATCGCCAAGGCCGACCAGCTGCGCTTTGCGGCGGCGCGCGAGCAGGATATCCACGCCATCGCGGCGCTGGCGGGGCAGGGCGCCGCCCTCTATCCGACCATCACCCGGCCCAAGCCCAATCTGGATGTGGCGCTGCCTTTGCCGGAGAACCTGCCCGCCGATCTCCTGGCGCGGCGGCCCGACATCCTGGCGGCCAGGGCGCGGGTGGAAGCGGCGATCAAGGGGCGCGAAGCGGCCCATGCCGACTTTTATCCCGACATCAACCTGGCGGCGCTGGTGGGCTTCCAGGCCATCGGCCTGTCCAACCTTTTCACGGGCAATTCCTTCACCATGGGCGTGGGACCGGCGCTGCACCTGCCGATCTTCGATGCCGGCAAGCTGCGCGCGCAATATGCCCGTTCCACCGCCGATCTGGATGTGGCAGTGGCGGACTATAACGGCGCCGTGGTCGGCGCCATCAAACAGGCCGCCGACTCCATGACCCAGGTGAAAAGCCTGGCCGCCCAGCGCGTCCAGCAGCAGGATGCGGTGAACAGCGCCGAGCGGGCCTTCCGTATCGCGGAAGACCGCTATCGCAGCGGCCTGGCCACACAGCTTCCCATGCTGACCGCCGAGTCCACGCTTCTGCAGGCGCGCCAGGCGCTGGTCGGCGTGGTGGCGGCGGGTGCGCAGCAGCGCATCACCTTGCTGCTGACGGTGGGCGGCGGTTTCGAGCCCCCAGGCCAGGCGCCGCAGACGGCCGAACTCCGCAAATCCATTCCGTGAAATTCGTCAAGGACAATTGTCATGAGCGATACCGTCGATACTCCCAATCGCCAGCGCCGTTTCTGGTTCATCATTCTGGGCACTGTGGTCCTGGCCGCGTCCCTGGCCTATGGCATCTACTGGCTGGTCTATGCCCGCTACTTCGAGTCGACGGACGACGCCTATGTCGGCGGCAATGTGGTGACCATCACCTCCAAGGAAAATGCCACCGTGCTGGCGCTGCATGCCGACAATACCCAGACGGTGAAGCAGGGCCAGCTTCTGGCCGAGTTCGATCCCGCCATCGCCACGGTCAATCTCCAGGCCGCCCAGGCCAACCTGGCGCGGGTGGTGCGCAATGTGCGGGCGCAATTCTCCAAATCCGATTCCGGCGCCGCGGAATTGAACCAGGCCAAGGTGGCGCTGGCCCAGGCGGAGGACGACTATGCCCGCCGCCAGAAAGCCTATGACACCCAGTCGGTATCGGGCGAGGAGCTGGCGCATGCCCGCGACGCGGTGGCGGCGGCGCGCGCCGCGGTGACGGCGGCACAAGGCAGCCTGCAGCAGACCAATGCCACCATCGAAGGCGCCGACATTGCCCACAATCCCGATGTGATGGCGGCGGAGGCCCAGCTTCGCTCGGCCGCGATCGTGTTTGGCCATATGCGCATCATCGCGCCGCTGGACGGCGTGATCGCCCAGCGCACGGTGCAGGCCGGCCAGCAGGTCGCGCCCGGCACACCCTTGATGGCGGTGGTGCCGCTGTCCAATATCTGGATCGATGCCAATTTCAAGGAAGTGCAGCTTGCCCGGATGCGGGTGGGCCAGCCGGTGACGGTGAAGGCCGATATCTATGGCGGCAGTGTCACCTTTCACGGCACCGTCGAAGGATTGGGCGCGGGCTCCGGTTCGGCCTTTGCCCTGTTGCCGCCCCAGAATGCCAGCGGCAACTGGATCAAGATCGTGCAGCGCGTGCCGGTGCGCGTGGCCTTGGATCCCAAGGAGATCCAGGCCCATCCGCTGCGCGTGGGACTAAGCGTGGATGTCAGCGTCGACGTGCGCGACCAGTCCGGTCCGGTGGTCACCCAGACCGTCGGTCCAGGCACCACCCGCGCCGATACCGGCGAGGATTCCGGCCCGGTTGCCGATGCCATGATCGCGCGCATCCTGAGCGAGAACGGCGCCCATGCCCGATAAGGAACCGCAAGCGCCAGCGCGGCCGCCGGTTCCCGCGCCCGCCGCTCCGGCGCAGCCGCCGCCCATGCATGGCGGCCAGCTGGCGATCACCGCCTTGGTGCTGGCGATGGGCACCTTCATGCAGGTGCTGGATTCCACCATCGCCAATGTCTCCCTGCCGACCATTTCGGGCAATCTTGGCGTCAGCACCTCCCAGGGCACCTGGGTGATCACGGCGTTTGCGGTGGCCAATGGCATCGGCGTGCCGCTGACCGGCTGGCTGATGGGCCGCTATGGCGTGGTGAAGACCTTTGTCGTGTCGGTGCTGGCCTTCACGGCGGCGTCGTTGCTGTGCGGCATCGCCTGGAGCCTGTCCTCGCTGGTCTTTTTCCGGGTGCTGCAAGGCGGCGTCTCCGGCCCGATGATCCCGGGCAGCCAGGCGCTGTTGATCTCCATCTTCCCGCAGAACAAGCGCGGCACGGCGCTGGGCATCTGGTCGATCACCACCTTGGTGGCGCCGATCTGCGGCCCCATCCTGGGCGGCTATATCTCCGACAATTATCACTGGGGCTGGATTTTCCTGATCAATGTGCCGGTGGGAATCATCGTCAGCATTCTGTGCTGGATCAATCTCAGGCCCCGCGAGACGCCCACCCGCAAGCTGCCGATCGACACGGTCGGCCTGGGTTTGCTGGTGATCTGGGTCGGCGCGCTGCAGGTGATGCTGGACCAGGGCAAGGATCTGGACTGGTTCTCCTCCAACGAAATCATCGCGCTGGCCATCACCACGGCTATCGGCTTTGCCGCCTTCCTGATCTGGGAATTGACCGAGAAACATCCGGTGGTGGACCTGTCTTTGTTCAAGGGTCGCAATTTCGCGCTGGGCACGCTGGCCTTCTGCCTGGGCTATGCCCTGTTCTTCGCCAACAACCTGCTGATGCCGCTGTGGCTCCAGACCCAGGTGGGCTACACCGCGACCTGGGCGGGGCTGGTGGCGGCGCCGGCCGGCGTGGTGGCGGTGCTGTTGACGCCGCTGTCCGCCAAGATGATGAGCAAATACGACGCCCGCTGGGTTGCCAGCCTGGCCTTTGTCGCCTTCGGCGTCTCCTTCCTGATGCGGGCGCGCTTCACCAATACGGCGAGCTTTCTGGATTTCGTGCTGCCGTTGCTGGTACAGGGGATCGCGCTTGCGACCTACTTCCTGGCCATGATCACCATCCTGCTGGACGGCATTCCGCCCCAGAAGATTCCGCTGGCCTCCGGCCTGTCCAATTTCGCCCGCATCACCGGCGGCGGCTTTGCGGCGTCCCTGGTCACCACCATCTGGGACCGGCGGGAGGCGCTGCATCAAAGCCGGCTGGTCGATCACACCACCATCTTCACGCCCGGCCTGAATGAGGCCCTGAAGAGCCTGCACAATTTTGGTTTCTCCACCCTTGCGGGGCAGGCCTCGGTGACCCGCACCATCGTGAACCAGGCCTATCTGCTGGCGGCGGAGGACATTTTCTGGATCTCCGGCTGGCTCTGCCTGTTCATGATCGGAATGGTGTGGCTGTGCCGGCGGTCGGTTTCCGGCGGTGGGACACATGCTGCGGCAGATTAGAACGGCTTTTCTACCCAACTCGGGCTGATGACAGCCCGTTTAACACATTGATATAATTGACAACGCAGATGCTTCACGGTGATTTGAGGCATGAATCGCAGGTCGTTGATTCGGTCCATACCTGAGATTGCCTTCCTCCTGCTGTTCGGCGGCGGTTTGGCCTTGGGCGGCGGTGCGGCACTGGCCGGCATTCCCAAACTGCTGGATGCGCTGACGCCCGACATGTCGGCCCAAGCCGGAGAGAAGGCCGCAGAGACGCCGGATACAGGCGAGGCGCCCGGCCCGTCCGCCCATGGCGTGGTGCGCCTTGTGGTCCCCGGTTTCACCCAAAGCCGGTTCACGCCACAGGTCCTTTATCCCGTCACCGCGCAGCCCAAGCCGGGCTGGCTGGTCGAAGCCATGCGTGAGGCCAGGAGTGGCCCACCGCCGGCTTTGCGTGGGACCCGGCCTGTCATTGCAATTTGCATCGACGACCTGGGCGAGGACCTTGCCGGCACCGACAAGGCCATGGCGCTGCCGAAAGAGGTGGCACTGTCTTTCCTCCCCTTTGCGGATGCCACGCCATTCCTGGCAGAGGCGACCGCGCGCAGCGGCCACCTGGTCCTGGCGCATGTGCCGATGCAGGCTTTGAACGGCGCCGACCCGGGGCCTATGGGGCTCAAGCCCGGCATGACAGCGGCCGAGATCGGCGGCCGCCTGGCTTGGAACCTGGCGCGGGTGCCCGGCGCGGCCGGCATCAACAATCATGAGGGCAGTCTTTTTACGGCGGATGCCAAGGCGCTGGCCCCGGTGATGGTGATGTTAAGGGCGCGGCACTTGTTTTTCTTCGACTCCCGCACCAGCGCGCAAACCGAAGGGGCAAAGACGGCGCAGGCCGCCGGCGTCATGGCGGCGGAGCGTGATGTCTTTTTGGACGATGATCCGAATCCGCCCGCCGTGCGTGCGGAATTGGACCGGCTGGCCGAGGAGGCCAAACGCAACGGCGCGGCCATCGCCATCGGCCACCCGCATGATGTGACGCTGAGGCTGCTGGCGAATTGGCTGGCCGAAGATCATGGCGTGACCCTGGTGCCGTTGGACGAGGCGATAAGGCGGAAAGCGGCGCGGGATTACGCACTGGCGGCGTCACCCTCCCCTTGAGGGAGGGTCG
>DATBCP010000305.1:0-3964 GCA_036270435.1 Rhizomicrobium sp.
ACCGACAATAGTGTGGCCGGCCCGCATTACCCGCCGGCCGATATTGGCTCCCATGCGGCCCAATCCGATAAGTCCCAACTGCATGAAATCTCCTCATCCGGTTTGTAACGCGCGCGGGCGCACTATCAGTCAAATCCGGCGGCCTGAACACTCTTGAAATCCGTCCGAAGACATAGGCCAGGGCCGCCCCTGAGAACCACCCCTCAGGCCTCCCCGGTCCCGGCAAAGAGATTGGAAAGGCTGGCAAAATCGCAAAGCTGGGCTGCGGGGTAAAATCCGCGCGATGGTATTGATTTTGTCCCCCGGGACCTGCCAATTACCCACGTTCCTATTGGGGCTGTCATGGACGACGATTTCCGAAAAAACGCGCTTGCCTATCACCGCCTTCCGCGCCCCGGCAAATTGTCGGTCGAAGCCACCAAGCGCATGGCGAACCAGCGCGACCTGGCGCTGGCCTACTCCCCGGGGGTGGCGGCACCTTGCGAGGCCATTGCCGCCGATCCGTCCTTGGCGCGCGAATATACCGCCCGCGGCAACCTGGTGGCGGTGATCACGAACGGCACCGCTGTTCTGGGCCTCGGCAATATCGGTGCCCTTGCCTCCAAGCCGGTGATGGAAGGCAAGGCCGTCCTTTTCAAGAAATTCGCCGGCATCGACGTGTTCGACCTGGAAGTGGCCGAGACCAACATCGACCGCTTTGTCGAGGTGGTGGCCGCGCTGGAGCCCACTTTCGGCGGCATAAATCTGGAAGACATCAAGGCGCCCGAATGCTTCATCATCGAAAAGAAGCTGCGTGAGCGCATGAAGATTCCGGTGTTCCATGACGACCAGCATGGCACGGCCATCGTCTGCGCCGCCGCCATCCGCAATGGGCTGGTGCTGCAAGGCAAGACCCTGGCCGAGGTAAAGCTGGTGACCAGCGGCGCGGGTGCGGCGGCACTGGCTTGCGTGGATCTGCTGGTGGCGATGGGCTTGCCGGTCGACAACATCACTCTGACCGACATCAAGGGCGTGGTGCACAAGGACCGTGGCGATGACATGCCGCCCAACATGGCGCGCTACGCCCGCAAAACCGATGCCCGCACCTTGGGCGAGGTGCTGGTGGGCGCCGACGTGTTCTTGGGGCTTTCCGCCCCCAATGTGCTGAAATCCGAATGGCTGCCCCAGATGGCCGCCAAGCCGCTGATCCTGGCCTTGGCCAATCCAGATCCCGAAATCATGCCGGAAATCGCCAAGAGGGCGCGGCCTGACGCGATCATCGCCACCGGCCGCTCCGACTATGTCAACCAGGTCAACAATGTCCTGTGCTTTCCCTTTGTCTTCCGGGGCGCGCTGGATGTCGACGCCACCACCATCAACGAGCCCATGAAGGTGGCCGCGGTGGAAGCCATCGCGGCGCTGGCGCGCGCCGAGGCCAGCGATGTGGTGGCCAATGCCTATGGCGGCATGCTGAGCGGCTTCGGACCCGACTATATCATTCCCAAGCCCTTCGATCCGCGCCTGATCCTGCATATCGCACCGGCGGTGGCCCGCGCCGCCATGGAGTCGGGTGTGGCGCGCCGGCCCATCACGAATTTCGACGCCTATGAGAACGAGCTGGAAAAATTCGTCTACCGCTCCGGCCAATTGATGCGGCCGGTGTTCGATGTGGCGCGCCAATCGCCCCGGCGGGTGGTCTATGCCGAAGGCGAGGAAGAGCGGGTGCTGCGGGCAGTACAAACGGTGGTGGATGAAGGCTTGGCTCATCCCACCCTGATCGGCCGCCGTGACGTCATCCTGGAGAAAACCAAGCAGCTCGGGTTGAGGCTGGACTTCAACAAGGAAGCGCGCATCCTCGATCCGTTGAGCGACCGGGAGGTTTTTGCGCCTTTGACCGAGCGCTATCAGCGGCTGGTGGAACGCAAGGGCGTGCAGCCGGAATCCGCCGCGCGCTGGATCTCCACCCGCCATGGCATCGCCGCCGCCATGCTGCTGGATGCCGGCGAGGTCGATGCCGCCTTGTGCGGCGGACTGGGCGACTGG
This sequence comes from Rhizomicrobium sp., assembly GCA_036270435.1. Classification (GTDB taxonomy): domain Bacteria; phylum Pseudomonadota; class Alphaproteobacteria; order Micropepsales; family Micropepsaceae; genus Rhizomicrobium. The sequence goes on from DATBCP010000305.1 coordinate 2,023, forward strand.
ACCCGGCAGCTCACCAACATACTGCCCATAATCCCGCGCCAACCGGACGTCACCAGGCTCTATTCGCTATCGGCGCTGATCCTGCCCAATGGCGCGCTGTTCTTCTGCGACACCCATGTCAATGTCGACCCCACCGCCGAGCAGATCGCGGAGATGACCTTGCTCGCCGCCAAAAGCGTGCGCCGCTTCGGGCTCGCCCCCAAGGCAGCGCTGCTGTCCCATTCCAGCTTCGGCACCTCGCCCTCGCCTTGCGCCGCCAAGATGCGCAAGGCGCTGGCCCTGCTGCGCGCCAGCAATCCGGATTTCGAGATCGATGGTGAAATGCATGCCGATGCGGCTCTGAGCGAATCCCTGCGTTCGCGCAACGTGTCCAACAGCCCCCTCACCGGCTCAGCAAATCTTCTGGTGATGCCGACTTTGGATGCTGCCAATATCGCGCTCACCCTGTTGTCCGCCGCGACAGAAGCCCTGCTGGTGGGCCCCCTGTTGCTGGGGGTTTCCAAGCCGGTGCATGTGATGGTGCCGTCGGTGACGGCGCGCGGTATTGTCAATATGACCGCGCTGGCCGTGGCCCAGGCCGCGGCACCCGCAAGCTGATCCAGGAACCGCGAAAAGAAAGAAGATTATGGAAGTTCTGGACCTGAAAGCCATGGCCGCGCAGGCCGTCGCTTTCCATCAGCGGGGCGAGCTGGAACAGGCGGAGACCCTGTACCGGCGGATTCTGGATGCCGATCCCCGCCTCTACGGGCCGCGCTTTTATCTGGGCCTGCTCCGGCTGCAGCAGGGCCGCCCCCAGGAGGCCTGCGATTATCTCGGCGAAGCGCTGCAGATCTCGCCGGACGAGCTCCCGGCCTGGATGAATTACGGCATGGCGCTGCGCGCCGCCGAACGCCCCGAAGAAGCGCTTGCCGCCTTCGACCGGGCGCTGGCGATCCAGCCCAATATGGCCGAGGGCCTTTACAATCGCGGCGTCGCCCTGGGCGATCTCAATCGCTTCGAATTGGCGGTGGAAAGCTATGACCGCGCCCTGCTATTGCAGCCGGAAATGGTGGCCGCGCAAGTCAACCGCGCCGCGACGTTGGCGGCGATGCAGCGTTTTGACGATGCCATTGCCGGCTACGACCGGACACTGGTCCTGCAGCCCAGCAATGTTCCCGCACTGGTTCATCGCGGCCTGGCGCTTCGTGCCATGCAGCGGCCACAAGCCGCGCTTGCCGACTTCGACCGCGCCCTGGCGCTGAATCCCCAGCATGTGGAGGCGCAATATCATCGCGGCGTGGTGATGATGGACCTGGAGCGCGCCACCGAGGCGCTGGCCTGTTTCGACGCGGTCATGGGCGCCTATCACGCCAATGCCGAGATGCTGAACAATCGCGGCGTGGCCTTGTGGAATCTGAAAAGGCCCGCCGAGGCGCTGGAAAGCTATGAGCGCGCGCTGGCGCTGGAGCCGGACTTCGCGCAAGCCTGGGGCAATCGCGGCCTGGCGCTGCGCGACTTGATGCGTTTCGACGAGGCCCTTGCCAGTTTCGACAGGGTGCTCAGGCTCGAGCCCACCAATACGGTGGCCTTGAACAGCCGCGGCAACATTCTGCGCGACAAGAAGAATTACAATGGGGCAATCGAAAGCTACAGCCGCGCCATCCAAATTCGTCCCGACTATGCGGAAAGCCTGATAAACCGGGGTTATACCTGGTGGACGCTGAAGAATTTCGAAGCCGGCATCGCGGACGTGGAACGGGGCCTGGCCCTGGATCCGGACTATGCCTTCGGCCGCGGCGAGTTGCTGCATATTCGCATGTATACCGCCGACTGGCATGACTTCGAGCAGCGCAAAGCCGAGTTGGAGTCCCTGGTGCGCGCCGGCAAGCAGGTGGTGCAGCCTTTCATTTTCCAGGCGATCTCAGAGTCGCCCGCCGATCTCCAGGCCTGCTCCCGCATCTGG
>DATBCP010000306.1:0-2475 GCA_036270435.1 Rhizomicrobium sp.
GTCCAAAGCGGGGCGGGCGCTGGCTTTTGGCTGCTCCTTCCTGGTCTGTCTGTTGGCGGCGGGTGTCCTGGCCATCACGCTTCTGGGCCGGCCGGGCGCACCGTCCGCCGTCACCCTGGAACTGCCCGATTACACCCCGGCCAAGCCCAAAACCGCCCCGCTGCTGCGCTCCAGCGCCGACGAAGCCCCGCTGATGGGCCCTATCACCAAGCCGCTTTATGCCGGCAAGGCGCTCTTGGCCGATCCCGCTTTGATCGAAAACACCATTCACGGGCCTTTGCCGCGCATCGCCGATGATGGCCGCAAACCCATGACCGTCTATGCCGCGCCTGCGCCGGCCGATGCCAAGTTCAAGATCGCCATCGTGGTCAATGGCCTGGGCCAGTCGGCCATCGCCACCAAGACGGCGCTGCAAAGCCTGCCCGCCGCCGTCACCCTGGGTTTTGTGCCCTATGCCAGCGACGCCGGCCAATGGGTCGCGCAAGCCCGCGGCCAGGGGCACGAAGTGCTGCTGCAGATTCCCATGGAGCCGCTGGATTTCCCGGAAAGCGATACCGGTCCCCACACCTTGCGCTCCGGCCAGGAAGAGGAAGCCAATATCCAGCGCCTCAGCTGGGCGATGTCGCGCTTCACCGGTTATGCGGGGGTGACCAATCTTCTGGGCCAGCGCTTTCTTTCCGATACCCAGGCCTTGGCGCCGGCTTTGACCTATCTCGGCCGCCGCGGGCTTTATTTCTTCGACAATGGTGCAGCCAGCCAGTCGGTCCTTCCCACCGTGGCGGGCGAGGTCGGCATGCCCGCGGCCCAGGGGGCCGGCGCCCTGGACGGCATCCAGACAGCGCTGGAGATCGACCATCGCCTGTCGGAACTGGAAACCCAGGCCCGCGCCAATGGCAGCGCGGTGGGTTCGGCCTTTCTGTATCCGGCGACGGTGGCGCGCATTGCCGTCTGGGCGAAGGGTTTGCAATCGCGAGGCTTTGTTCTCGTGCCGGTATCGGCCATAGTCTCTCAGTCGGCCAAAAAATAGGCGCGAGGGATTTTGCGACCTGAGCAGGAGCGTCGCGCGGAGCGTGCGAAGAGCACGTGAGCACGCGCGACGAACTCAGGGCGCAAAAGACCCGCGCCCGATCCGAGAGAGTGTTATGTCGTCAGATCTTCCCTACCGGCCTTGCGTCGGCATAATGCTGTTCAACCAGGACGGCAAGGTGTTTGTCGGCAAGCGCATCGACCAGACCGTGGAAGGCTGGCAGATGCCCCAGGGCGGCATCGACAAGGGCGAAAGCCCCAAGCAAGCGGCGCTGCGCGAATTGATGGAAGAAACCGGCACTGACAAGGCCGAAATCATCGCCGAGATGAAGGAGTGGGTGACCTATGATTTGCCCCCGCATCTGATCGGCGTGGCGTTCCATGGCAAATACAAGGGCCAGCGCCAGAAATGGTTCGCCATGCGCTTCACCGGCACCGACGCCGACATCAATCTCACCGCCCATGAGCCGGAATTTTCCGCTTTTCAATGGGTGAGCCTTGAGGCGCTGCCCGGCCTGATCGTGCCGTTCAAGCGCCACACCTACAGCCAGGTGGTCGAAGCCTTCCGTTCCCTGGCCGGCGCATGAAAGCTCCGGTTCTGATGATCCATGGTGCGTTTTGCGGGCCATGGTCTTTGGAAGGCTTGCAGCAGAAATTCGAGGCTGCGGGTTACCAGGTCACCGCGCCCTGGCTGCGTTTTCATGACCAGACCCCGCCGCCGGCCGCGCTGGGCACCACCGGCCTGGCTGACTATGCCGCCGATTTGGAGGAAGAGATCAAGGCGCTGGGAGAGCCGCCCATCCTGGTGGGTCATTCCATGGGCGGGCTGTTGGCGCTGCAACTGGCGGGGCGGATGCAAGTGGCCGCGCTTATTCTGCTGGCGCCGTCGGCGCCCTGGGGGGTGCCGCCCACCACCCTGTTCGAGATTGGCGCCGCCCAGGCCATGCATCTTCGGCCCGGCTACTGGAACATGGTGCTGGAGCCCAGCCGCGATGTAGCGCTGGCCATTCCCTGGACAAGCTGCCCCGGCATATGCGCGACGATGTGTTCGGCCGCTTTGTGCCGGAGTCGGGACGCGCCACCTTCGAGATTATGAGCTGGGGCCTGGACTTGAACCACGCCAGCGAAGTGGATGCCGATACGGCCATAGCACCGCTTTTGTTTCTCACCGGCAGCGAGGACCGCATCAATCCGCCTTCCACGGTCGCCCGCATCGCCGCGCTCTATAAGGCGCACGCCACCAGCGAGGTGCTGGAGGGGATGGGGCACTGGCTGATCGGCGAACCGGGCTGGGAAAAAATCTGCGACCGCGCGCTCGCTTGGTTGGAGTCCCCCATCTGTGCGCCGCGCGGGCAAGCCCGCTAGCGCACATCTTCCCCCGTCATGGGCTTCGCCCAACGGGGGAAGAAAGCCAGGACCAAGACGCACTAGCGCTTCTTGAAGTTGGCC
>DATBCP010000307.1:0-9188 GCA_036270435.1 Rhizomicrobium sp.
CGAGAGGCCGGCGGCCATAAAGCTTGCCAAAACTGCTCTTTCCCTAAGTTTCATCGGAAACACTCCAAGAGATACCCTGGCAATCAACCCCCGACAGGACCCTTTTGTTTCCGGGACTCTTAAGTTCTGTACGAACTGTAATGTGTCCGCGTCGCAGCCTTCGCCGGATCCCGGATTTCGGGCGGGGGCTTGTCCCGTGCGACCCTCAGACCAGAGCAAGTTAAGGTCAGATTGAAACAGCTGCGTTGCGTTGCGGCGCGGCGATCCGCCAGAAGCCGTCCGAAGAGCGTATCGGGAATACGGTCGAGGACGGCGACGCCGCGGGCGCCCTTCCGCAACGCAACCCGAAGGGGTGAGCCGCGGCATGCGAAGCATGTGAGCAGGTCCAGTGGACCTGCGAAAGCGGCGAACGCCGCAGTGCCTGAGCGAAGTGAAGGCGCGAGGCCGGGACGCCGCGCCTCCCTCGCTTCGCTCGAAGAGGGGGCAAGCTTTTCTAAGCTCGTTTCACTCGCTAAGAAAAGCTAAGCCAGCTTGGGCGAGCGGCAGGGTGGCTGGGTATGAAGATAGATTGTTGCCCCCGGCGCGTCGCTTAGGCTCCGCGCGTTCGCCGGGCAATCGCCTGCCGGCGATTGCCATTTCCGGCTCACCCCTCCGGCGCAGCGATTCAATCTGACCTTAACTTGCTCTAGAATCGCACGCCTGGATTGAGGATGGCCTTGGGATCCAGGATGCGTTTGATCCCCGAAAGCATGTCGTGCGCGACAGCATTCGCGGATGTCGCGCCTTGCGCGGCGGCCAATGCCGCGCCCCGAATATGGTCCGCCTGGCCCAGGCCGTCATCCAGGATACGGGGATAGAGCCAGGTGAAAGTGATGGTGGCGCCATCGCTTTTGGCGGGACCGACCTCAGCCAGGACAAGCCCATGCGCGCCGGGACGGGGGCTGCGATTTCGCATCGCCTGTTTCAAGGCGGCGCGCACGCCGACATAGAGCGATGGCAGCTTCGCCCAACTGGCCCACAATTCCAGCCGGTCCATGGCCACGCCGCGGTCCAGCAGCGTATCGCGCCGGTATCCGGCCGCGAACCGCCGGTCCCGCCATTGATCGTCCATTCCCAAAGTCACGGCGCCCAGCCTCTTGGCAAGGCCGTCGAAACGCTTGCGTGCCGAGGTCACATCCGTTTCGCTCCCGGCAAAGCCCGCGGTCAGCCGCGCAGCGCCGCCGTCGAAGCGGCGCACGCTGAGATACACGTCGAAGAGGCGCTCACGGAGATTTGCGTCATGGCCGGCCCTTTCCAGGGCGCGGAGCAGACGGGTCTGTCCGTCGTCCGCCAGCCGCAGAAAAGCATGGGGCAGATGGGTGCGCTGGGCTTCGCGCAGCACGGCCAGCCCGCTGGCGAAATCCGGAAACAGATAGGCGCGATGTTCTTCTTTTTCCGCAACAGCGCGAATGCGAATGGTGGCGGAGGTGACGACGCCCAGAGCGCCCTGGGATCCCAGCATCAGATGGCAAAGGTCGGGCAAGCCCGACGGCGTCAGCAGGCCTTGCGGTGTCGCCACCCGGATACCGGCAAGCCAGTCGGCGACACCGCCATAGCGCGCCGCCTCCTGGCCCGCCGAAGGTTGCGCGATCCAGCCGCCCAGGGTGGAAAACTCGAAACTGTCGGGGCGGTGTCCCAGCATCATGCCGCGGGTCCCGAGCTGGCGTTCCAATTCGGGGCCGGCAATTCCGGCTTCGACTTCCGCCAGGCCGGAGACCATATCCACCGCCGTCACACGGTCGAACCATGACAGGTTGAGGACCACGACCGCGTCATGCTCGCCGCGCGTGTTGTGGATCTCGCCGGTACCGCCCCCGAAAGGGACCACCGCGGTATCTATCTCGGCGCATAACTTGAGCAGCGCGATAACCTCGGCTTCGGTACGCGGATAGAGAACCGCATCGGGCACCGTGGATAGATCACCACTCCGCAGCTCGAGCAGTTCCGAAAGCCCCCGGCCTGCAGCGTGGTGGGTCCGTTGATAGTCGCTTTGCCGCACGCCGGACGCGCCCAGGATGGCGGTCAGTCTATGGCGGGCGGGATCGCTGAGCCGGGAAGGCGGCAGCACGCTGTCCGACAATTCGCGCGGTGGCGTGGCCAGCAGCGCAGGCATGGCGAAGGCTTGCGCCAGCCAGCGCCACGCCGGCTCGTTGGCCGCAAGCGGATCGTCATGGCCGGAGATGCCCCAGCCATTCCAGCGCGTCTGGACGGGTTCCATGGCGGGACACTAACGAAAAACGACAGTCAGATACGAAGATTGATGGCGACAGGGTAAATTTCGAAGGTGGCGGGCAGGACGCCCGCGCTTTCTCCATCGGTTTCGATATCGACGGCTTGCTGTGTGTCCAGGGTGGGCGCCGCGGTAAGCTTTGCCGCGCGCAGGCTGCGCGCGGTTTCGTCGCGGTCCAGCCCGTCCCGTACCAGCATGTCGAACAGTCCGTTTGACGGCTTCAGGTTGACGCTGGCGATGCCGGCGATTTCGTCATAGCCATTGGCCATCAACCGCACGCGGGTCTCGCGCCAGCGCAAGCGGGCCAGGACATGATGCAAGCGGCTGGCAAAGCCATGGCCGAGCAGCCGGGCGATACGCGCGCGCCCCACCGCCCGCGCAATGCTGGCGCTGAGGCCGAAACTGGCGGCGCCCAGGAAATAGCGGGTGATCGACTCCCCCTTGGCGCTGAGACAGGCGACCCGGCCTATATCCTGTTTGTGAATGCGGGCGCGTCCCAAATGCGCCACCCCCGCCTGCCATCCGGGTTCGATGCCGAAGCGGCGGCACAGTGTGCTGTCATGGCCGTTATGAACAAAGCTGAACACTGCGTCGGGGGAGACCTGCAACCCGCGGTCGAAAAAGCCGTTCAGCGCCTCGTTGATGGTGCCGTCGCCGCCCACCGCGATGATTTCCAGATGCCCATCGCGCAAGGCATCGCGCACCATGGTGGCGGCTTGCGAAGGACCGGTGGTGACGAAAAAGGACATAAGCGGAAAAATCTTTTCCAGCGCTTCCTCGATCTCGCGCCAATCGCGGCCGGTGCGGCCGCCGGCGGAGTTTGGGTTGAATACAACGAAGGCCGTCACGGCACCGTCCTGTAGAGCGGATCAAGGCTCGCAATTTCCTGTGCTTTGCGTTCTACGCTCCAACCAAGCTGCGCGGCCATCTGACTGGCGAGCTGTTCGACCAGTGCAGGCGCAGGCCGACCGAACTGGCCCAATGCGGTGCGGCGCATCACCATGTCTTCCAGGGTCAGCGCCATTTCCTCGGCCATCGCGAAGGCGATTTGGGCGGGGGTGTCGCCGCTTTTGCCCAGTGCGGCGAGGTCGGTGAGCCGGGCGCCTTTCAAGGCGCGTGGCAGGCGCGCGCCCAACATATGTGCCATGTTGCGCAAGGCGGGAATGCCGGGCCAGGTTTTCATATAGCCTTTCACCATGTCCTCGAAACGGTCGAAGCGGCCGCCCGGCAGAGCCGTGGTGGCAGTCGCGCAGCGCGGCACTTTTTTGCCCAGCCGCGCCACCAGCGCGTCGGTGATTTTTTCCGCCAGGTGACGGGAGGTGGTCCATTTGCCGCCCAGCGCCGAGAACAATCCGTCCAGCGCGCCTTCCTTGCCGTGATCGACCAGTTCCGAGCGGCGGCTGACATTGTAACTGTTCCTTTCGCTCGACTTTGGTGAACCGTCGCTGACCAGCGGACGCAATCTGGCATAGAAGAATTCGATCCTTTCGCGATCCAGGCCGGCAGCCGGCAGAAAGGACCGGAAGGTGGCCAGGAAATCCGCGATATCCTGTTCCGTCACCGTCACCTTGCCGGGATCGCCGGTGAATTCGGTATCGGTGGTGGCCAGCAGCGTGTGGCCGCGCCAGGGCAGGGCGAAGAGATGACCGTTGCCGGCTTCGATGGTGAGCGCCGCGCGGCTGATCTCAGGCACCAGCAGGTGAATGCCTTTGGAGCGGATCAGCCGGTGCGCCGCGGCCTGGCCGGTTGCCTGTTCCAGGAACAGGTCCGCCCAGGGACCGGCAGCCACCAGCACGGTGCGGGCGCGGATATCGAAAGAGGTGCCGGCGATCTTGTCTTCCACCGTGCAGCCTTCGACTTTTCCGCCGCGCAGCAGGAGCTTTGTGGCGGCCATGTAGTTGGCGATGGCCGCGCCATGGGCATCGGCATCGATCAGGTTCTCCAGCGCGATGCGTTCGGGCATGTACATCTGCGCGTCGTAATATTCGAAGGCGCCCTCGAAACCGTCGCCTGCCAGGACCGGCTCGCGCGTCAGCGCCTCTTTGGGCGCAATCCAGCGATGGCCCGGCAAATGTTGCGCCGGATCTTCCAGCCGGTTGCGGTCGAAGGAAAGCAAGTCATACAGCGACAGACCTGCCTGGAGCTTGGCGCGCTCCAGCATGCCGGCCTTGTAGAGCGGCAGCAGAAAGGGCAGCGGGCGCACCATATGCGGTGCGATCCGCATCAGGTTGCGGCGCTCGCCCAGGGACTCGCGCACCAGCGAGATTTCGAGATTGCGCAGATAACGCAACCCGCCATGCGCCAGCTTGGAATTGTGGGCGCTGGTGGCCGAGGCGAAGTCCCGGGCTTCGACCAGCGCCACCGAAAGTCCCCGCAGAGCGCAATCGCGCGCGGTAAAACAGCCGGTGGCACCGCCGCCGATGATCAGGACGTCGAAAGATTCACTGGAGAGTCTTGAGAGCGCGCGCTGCATGCGCGCAAGGCTAGCGATTTCCGTTCAGGAAGCGAAGTGCAGGCGCAAATATGCGCGTGCGGAAATTACTTGATCTTGCCTTCCTTGAAGGCGACGTGCTTGCGCAGCACCGGATCGTATTTCTTGATCGAAAATTTCTCGGTCATGGTGCGGGTGTTCTTCTTGGTGACATAGAAGAAGCCGGTGCCGCCTTCGCTGTTGAGGCGGATCTTCGCGGTGGTCGGCTTCGCCATGGGACACTCCAAAAAGGCCAAAAATGCAGGTCGAGGGGGCGGTAGATGGCGCAACCCCCCAAGCCTGTCAAGGACTTGCGCCAAAAAACCCGGTTTTCAGCGCTTTTTTCCCCGGAAACGCGCCTTGCCCGGGCGTTTTTCCGCGCCCCCGGATGGCGCCTTCCGCCTGGGATGGGCGCCGCCGCCCGAGCCGTCCGCCAGTTCGAATCTCAGGCCTCCTGTCAGCGGCGCGGCCTCCATCAGCTTCACCCGCAGCGCGTCACCCATGCAATAGGTCAAATGGGTGCGCTGGCCCACCAGTGCCTGACGCTTTTCATCGTGATGAAAATAGTCTCCTCCGAGCGCGCGGATGGGGATCAGGCCTTCCGCCCCCAAATCCGCCAGCCGCACGAACAGGCCGAAGCGGGTAACCCCGGTGACCCGGGCATCGAAACTTTCGCCGATCCGGTCCTCCAAGAAAGCGGCGACATAGCGGTCGGTGGAATCCCGCTCCGCCGCCATGGCACGGCGCTCGGTCATGGTGATGTGCTCGGCGGTCGCGCCCAATGTCGCCATCTCGCGGTCGGCCAGACCGTCATCGCCCAGTTTAAAGGCGCGGATCAGGGCGCGGTGCACGATCAGGTCTGCATAGCGGCGGATGGGCGAGGTGAAGTGGGCATATTTCGCCAGGTTCAAGCCGAAATGGCCGATATTGGCCGGATCGTAGATGGCCTGCGCCTGGGAGCGCAGCACCACATCGTTCATCACCGCCTCGTGCGGCTTGCCCTTGGAGGCGCCGAGGATGCGGTTGAAGGTGCCGGGCTGGATCACTTGGCCTTTGGCGAAGCTGATATTGAGGGTGCGCAGGAAGTCGGAAAAGGCATAGAGCTTCTCCTTCGACGGCGTGTCATGCACCCGGTAGATCAGCGGCGTCCTGGACTTCTCCAGCGCCTCTGCGGCGGCGACGTTGGCCAGCACCATGAATTCCTCGATCAGCTTCATGGATTCCAGCCGGTCCCGGAAGGCGATGGAGGCGACCTTGCCATCGGGACCCAGCATCACGCGCCGTTCCGGCAGGTCGAGATTGAGCGGGTCACGCAGGTTGCGCGCCACGGTGAGGGATTTGTACGCTTCCCACACATCCGCCAGCGTCTTTTTCGCGATGGCGGAAATGTTGGTATCCGGCTTGCCGTCGAAAGCGGTCTGCGCCTGGGCATAGGTCAGCCGCGCCGCCGAACGCATCACCGCACGCAGGAAAAGGTGACCCTTCTTGCGGCCATGGCGGTCGAACACCATGCGCGCCACCAGGCAAGGCCGGTCCACGCCTTCTTTCAGCGAGCAGAGATCGGCGGAGAGTTCCTCAGGCAGCATCGGCACCACCCGGTCGGGGAAATAGGTGCTGTTGCCGCGCTTGAGGGCTTCCTTGTCCAGGGCCGAGCCGGGGGTGACGTAATAGGCGACATCGGCGATGGCGACCAGCACGATATGGCCGCCGGAATTTCCGGGCTCATCATCCGGTCCTGCCCATACCGCATCGTCATGATCACGGGCATCCGGCGGATCGATGGTGACCAGAGGGACATGGCGTAGGTCGGTGCGCCCCCGCGGATCGACCGGCTTGGCCGCCTTGGCTTCCTCAATCACCGTTTTGGGAAATTCCACCGGAATGCCGTGATCATGGATGGCGATCAGGCTGATGGTTTTTGGGGAATCCATGCTGCCGATGCGCTCGGCCACCTTCACCCGGGCAAAGCCCGCGATGCGGCCGGGCTTGGGTTCGGCGGCAACCAGTTCGTTGTGCTTGGCGCCGCCCAGATCGGCTTTGTCCAAGGCATATTCGGTGCGCGCTTTTTTATCGATCGGCACCAGCCGCCAGCCCGTGGCGGGCGAATTGCGCAGCACGCCGATCAGGCGGGTCTGTGTCTCGCGGTCCAACCGGCGGATGATGCGGGCTTCGTAAGCCTCACCATGCCGTTCGAGCTTCGCCAATAGCCGGTCGCCTGGTGCGGGCGCACCGCCGTCTTTGGGCGGCAATACATAAATCAGCGGCGGGGCTTCATTGCTCTCCCAGTTCAGGGGACGCGCCAGCATCTCGCCGTCTTCATCGAGGCCTGAAACTTCGATCAGCCCGGCTTCCGGCAGTTCGCCGCGCTTGATGAAGCCTTTGCGGGGCGAGCCTTCGATCGCGCCTTCCGTCTGCAAGTCCTTGAGGATGCGCTTGAGCTGGATGCGGTCCGAGCCTTTGAGGCCCAGTTTTTTGGCCAGGTCGCGCTTGTTCGCGCCTTGGGCCAGCAGTTCGAGCACGCGCGCCTTGTCCAAGGCGGGCGTGTTTTGGGGTCGTCTGTCTTTCTTCAATTTTTCTATTCGCCTGCCATCTCGGGCATTTTGGCCTTCGATTTGCCGTGCGGCTTGACCGGAACGGTCGCCTTGGCCCTGGCAGCTTTCTTCTTGTTTGGGGTTGTCTTTTTGGCGGCGGTTTTCTTATGTCCGCCATTGGTCTTTTCGGCGGACTTTGTCACTTTAGCTTTTTTCTCGGCTTTGGGCTTGGGAGCCGCCTTGGCTTTCCTATTCTTTCCGCCTTTCGCCGCGCGTTCGGCGATCAGGGCCAGCGCTTGTTCCAGCGTGACAGCTTCGGGCTCGGCGCCTTCGGGCAGGGTGGCGTTGATATCGCCGTCGCTGACATAAGGACCGAACTTGCCTTTCAGCACCTTGATGGGCCTGCCGTCGGGAGCCGCGCCCAGATCCTTGAGGATCTGCGCCCCACGCCGGCCCGGACCCTTGGCTTTTTTCTCGGCCAGCAGGGTGACGGCCCGGTTCAGCCCGATTTCGAACACGTCTTCCGGAGAGTCCAGCGAGGCATAGATGCCGTTATGCGCCACATAGGGCCCGAAGCGTCCGAAATTAGCGGTGATTTTCTTGCCGTCTTCCGGATGCAGCCCGACTTCGCGCGGCAGGGACAAAAGCTTGACCGCCAGCTCCAGGTCCACGTCGCTCTTGTCGGTGCCCCGTGGAATGCCGCTGCGTTTGGGCTTGTCGCCTTCGCCCAGCTGCACATAAGGCCCGAAGCGGCCGGTGCGCAAAGTGATCATCTGGTCGGTGTCGGGGAATAGCCCGATCTCCACCGGCCCGGTATCGCCTTCGCCCGGCTTGGCGCCCAGCTGACGCGTGAATTTGCAGTCCGGATAGTTGGAGCAGCCGATAAAGGCGCCGAAACGGCCGAGCTTCAGATTCAGCCGGCCATTCTCGCACGACGGGCATTTGCGGGGATCCGCACCATCTTCGCCATGGGGGAAGATGTGGGGCGAAAGTACGCTGTCCAACTCGTCGATGACCTGGGAGATTTTCAGGTCCTTGGTCTCGCCCACGGCGGCGGAGAAATCCTTCCAGAAATCGCGCAGCAGCTGCTTCCAGTCCAGCTTGCCGTCGGAGACTTCGTCCAACTTTTCTTCCAGGTCGGCGGTGAAGTCATAGGCGACATAACGATGGAAGAAGCTGTTGAGGAAGGTGGTGACCAGCCGGCCTTTTTCCTCCGGATAGAAGCGGTTGCGGTCCATGCGCACATAGGCGCGGTCGCGCAAGGTCGAGAGGATCGACGCGTAAGTCGAAGGCCGTCCGATGCCGAGCTCCTCGAGCTTGCGCACGAGGCTCGCTTCGGAATAGCGGGGCGGCGGTTCGGTGAAATGCTGCGCCGGGGTTACTTTCTCGACGCCAAGCGGATCGCCGGCCGCGAGCTTCGGCAGCTTTGCGCCGTCCTCGTCCAGCTCGTCGTCCTTGCCTTCCTGGTAGAGCGTGAGGAAGCCGTCGAACAGCGTCACCGTTCCTGTCGCGCGCAGCGTGATCTTCCCGTCGTCGGAGAGCGAATCGACTGTGGTGCGTTCCTGCTCGGCGCTTTCCATCTGGCTCGCGACGGCGCGCTTCCAGATCAGCTCGTAGAGCTTCGCCATGTCGGAATCGAGATTGCGCCCGATCTTGTCGGGCAGGCGCGCGAAGCTTGTCGGACGGATGGCCTCGTGCGCTTCCTGCGCATTCTTGGCGCGGCTTGTATAGGCGCGGGGAACGCCCGGCACGTAGCGCGCGCCGTAACGATCGCCGATGACCTTCCGCGCTTCGCTGACGCCTTCACCCGCCATTTGCACGCCGTCGGTCCGCATATAGGTGATGAGGCCGACGGTCTCGCCGCAGATGTCGACGCCTTCGTAAAGCTGCTGCGCGATTTGCATCGTACGTTTGGCGG
>DATBCP010000308.1:0-4849 GCA_036270435.1 Rhizomicrobium sp.
CCATGCCCTTCGGCGATCGCTTTCACCATGGTCAGGCCCAATCCCGTGCCACCGGTCGCAACATTGCGTGAGCTCTCCAACCGGACAAAAGGCTCGAAGACCCGCTGGTGGTCGTTTTCGGGAATGCCCGGGCCTTCATCCTCCACCAGGACCTCATAGCCGTCGCCGGTATCGCTGATCCGCACATCCGCCCGGTGACCGTAGGCGACCGCATTCTCCACCAGATTGCGGACGGCACGCTTGATCTCGTTGGGGCGGCAGGAAATGGGAGCGGGGGCGTGGTTGGCCCAGCTCACCGGCTCGCCCAGTTCATCCAGGTCGGTGACCAGGCTCTCCACCAGGGCCGAGAGGTCCACCTGGCGGGGTGGCTCGCCGCCTGCGCCCTTGGCGGCGGCCAGCACCTGCTCAGTCAGGATCTGCAGCTCCTCCAGATTGTGCATCAGGCCTTCGCGCAGGTCCTCATCCTCGATGAATTCCAGGTTGATGCGCATGGCGGTGATGGGGGTGCGCAAGTCATGCCCCACCGCCGACAAAAGGTGGCGCTGGCTTTCCAGGGTGCGGGTGACCTTCTCGGCCATGGCATTGAAAGCGACGGCCGCGCTGCGGACGTCGTCCGGGCCTTGTTCGGCGACATGGGGCGCGCCGCCGCCCATTGCCACATTGGCAGCCGCGGCGGCCAATTCTGACAGCGGTCGCACGACGCGACGGGCTATGAAAGCGGCGCCGGCCGAAGCCAGCAACACCGCGATCACGGCGGCGATCATGATCTCGATCGGCCAATCCGCCGTGGGCCGCACCAGCACGCCGCTCATCATGCTGTGCGCATCGATGGGTACGATCGTCTGGATCACTTCGGTGCCGGCGTCGGCGTTTTGGGCTTTGATGGGCCGCAATTCGGACGGGATATTGGCAATGGGTTCATGCAGATGGACGATCACCGCATTCTTGCGGGGATGATGATCCGGCAGGGCCTCGGCGAGGCGTTTGGCCAGTGCGGTCTCTTCGCCCGTCATGGGCTTGGCGTCATAGCCGGGCTGGGCCTCGCGGAAGCGCCACTCAAGCCGGCTCATGGTGCGCATCACCACCAGGCGCCATTGGGGCGGCACCTGGCTGACCGTGGCAGCGAAAGCTGCGGCGCGATCGACCATGCGCTCATTGACGAAATTGCGGGCCTGGTCGGCGCTGTTCTTATAGAAATAAAGGGCGACGCCTATATTGGACACCGCCACGGCGGCCGCGACCACCACGATCAACTGCACCGCAAGCGTATTCGGCCAGAACCTGAAACGCATCACAGCCCTTCGCTTCCGCCAGCCATCCTCACCGGGTGGCGGCGGCGCCCCTTCCTGTCCCAGCGCTCCGGCTCACGCCTATGCGCTTTATTTTGCGCTCCGGCTCACGCCACCGCGCTTTATTTAATTTGCGCTCCGGCTCACGCCTACGCGCTTTAATTTGCGCTCCGGCTCACGCCTACGCGCTATGCCATTTCCGGATCCATCGCAAAGATGTATCCGCCTCCCCAAACGGTTTTAATATAACGCGGGTTTTTCGGGTCCGGTTCGATTTTCTTGCGCAACCGGCTGACATGGTTGTCGATCGACCGGTCGAACAAGTCAGCATCGCGCCCTTTGGTCAGGTCCAAAAGTTGATTCCTGGTAAGGGCGATCTTGGGCCGCTCCAGCAACGCCGACAGCAGCCGGAATTCCCCGGAGGAAAGCGGCATGGCGACGCCGTCCGGGCCGATCAATTCCCGCTGGCCGGTGTCCAGCATCCAGTCCCCGAACTTGACCCGCTCCGCGCCTGGCGGCTTCTGGCGGGGCGGCAAAGCCTGGGTCCGCCGCAAGACCGCCGCGACCCGGGCGATCAGTTCACGCGGACTGAACGGCTTGGCCAGATAGTCGTCGGCGCCCATTTCCAGCCCGATGATGCGGTCCACCTCCTCGCCGCGGGCGGTGAGCAGGATGACCGGAATCTGGGTGGTCTCGCGGATGGAACGGCACAGGGACAGGCCGTCCTCGCCGGGCATCATGATGTCCAGCACCACCAGGTCGATGGCGGCGCTTTTCATCACCTTGCGGGCGCTGGCGGCATCCTGGGCGGTGGTGGCGCGATAATTATGTTCGCGAAAGTAGCGCGCCAGTGGCTCGCGGATGTCGCGAGCATCCTCGACCAAAAGAATGTGCGGTTTGGCTTCGTCCTTCATCATGAGGCGCAATTTTGACGCCACGCTATGCTCCATACAAACAGGGATTTGTCGCAAAGCCTGTCATCGCTGGTGTCGTGGTTTTGGCGTTCGCCAATTTGCCGATATCGATACTGTCGCGAACGCCAAAACCAAAACGACACCAGAAATCAATAAGTTACCTGTGTCCTCGGATCCCGAAATTCGCTTTGAACCCGATATCGAAATCGGGCGAATTTCGGAATCCGGACACAGGCAGTGTCGGTGATTTGCGGCAAAAAAGAAAATGGCGTGTTGCCCCGGAAATTAAGCAAAGGGGGACGACCAAAGTTCGGTCCTGGGGCCGGAAAAGGGCAATTCGGCCGGATTTTCCGGTTTTTGAGGCGCCAAGGCCGCGAAAATACCCTTACCGGCCCCTTTCCGGCGGGGTCACTCTGGGGCAAAATTGTGGCGAACTCTGCGATTAGCGGAGAAGGGTGATGGACGCCAGTGGTGGGGCCCTGACCGTTAGCGGCCAGGTCAAATGGTTCGATGCCCATAAGGGCTATGGCTTTATCACGCCGTCAAATCCCTTGCGGGACGGCGGCGATATTCTGCTGCACCAAACCTGTGTGCGCCAATCCGGTTTCCGCCAGGCGGTCGAAGGCGCCATGGTGGTGTGTGAAGCGGTGAAGGGCCCACGCGGCTTGCAGGCAAGCCGAATCCTGTCCCTGGACAATTCCACCGCCCAGGTCGTGGTCCTGAGCAGCGAAAGAACACTCCGCTATATCGCCGAACCGCACGGTCCCGCTTTTGAAGGCACGGTGAAATGGTTCAACCGTGCCAAGGGCTATGGCTTTGTTTCTCGCGGCGCCGGCACGCCGGACATTTTCGTTCATATGGAGACATTGCGCCGCTGCAATATCCGCGAATTGCAGGAGGGCCAAAAGGTCAAGGTCCGGGTGGGCGACGGCCCGAAAGGGGAGTTGGTGGCCGATATAGCGGTGCTGGACGCCTAGTTTTCCCCCGATGGCCTCATTTAATGGCGCTCCGGCTCACGCCTGCGCGCTGCAGTGGTCGAACACTAGGCGGGGCCCGGCTGGCTTTTCGACACAAGCCTGTGATACTCGCTTGCCGATGCGCGTCTTGCTGTTCAGCCTGCTGCTTGTGATCCCTCTGCCGCTGGCCGCGGCCGAAAAATGCCCCGCCCCCAAGTCCGTCAATTTCGTCGCGCAAGACATGATCCGCCGCGATGTGCCCGGATTCACCGAGGGGCTGGAGGTGCATGACGACGCGATCTATGAAAGTACCGGTGACGTCTTCGGCGATTCCCGGATCAACCGTATCGATCCCAAAACGGGTCACGTCACTGCCCTGGTGAATGCCGGCAAAAGCTATTTCGGCGAAGGCATCACGTTCTTTGCCGGCAAGCTCTACCAGATGACCTGGCATGAGCATCGCGTTTTTGTTTTCGGCGAGAACATGCGCAAGCTGGCGGAGCTTTCCAATCCGCGTGAGGGCTGGGGTCTCACCCATGATGACAAGGAGCTGATCGCCAGCGACGGTTCCAGCAAGCTTTTTTTCCTGTCGCCGCAGGATTTCACCACCCGGCACACGCTTACGGTGCGGGACGGGGGCCGCGAGGTCGGAAACATCAACGAGCTGGAATATGTCCGGGGCGCGATCTGGGCGAATGTCTTTGAGAGCTGGACCCTGATCCGCATTTCTCCCATCACCGGTTGTGTCGAAGCCCGTGCCGACCTCAGTCCCTTGCGGGCGATGATGACGACCATGGACCTGCAGGCGATTGGTGCCGACAGCAATTTTGTCCCCAACGGCATCGCCTACAACCCGGCCAGCGGCCAGTTTACGGTAACGGGAAAATACTGGCCGATGCTGTTTACCGGCCGGTTTGCGGACGTCAATTGAGCCCCGGACGCCTTCGGTCTTGAAGGCTTTCCCGCCAGCGTGTAAGGCAGGCCCTGGCGACCGGAGCGTAGCGCAGCCTGGTAGCGCATCTGCTTTGGGAGCAGAGGGTCGCGTGTTCGAATCACGCCGCTCCGACCACTCGTTTGACCTGTGATGCGGGTCAAACGAATGCCGTCTAATTTTGGGGAGTTATTCATGCGGGCGCGCATCTACAGACCGGCCAAGAATGCGATGCAGTCGGGCACGGCCCGGACCAAGCAATGGCTGTTGGACTATGAACCGGAAACCCCGCGCACCATCGATCCCTTGATGGGTTGGACTTCGTCCGGCGACATGCGCCAGCAGCTCTCGCTGGAATTCGACACGGCGGAGGAGGCGGTCGCCTATGCCAAGGCGCATGGCATTGCCTACCAGCTGTTCGAGCCGCATGTCCCCACGCCGAAGCCCAAAGCCTATTCGGACAATTTCCGGTTCGACCGCAAGGTGCCGTGGTCACATTGAGGTGGCACTGCGTGCCATCCCCGGCGAACATTGCGGCGCAGCCGCGATGTGAGGGAAGGGGACCCAGGTGGTGAGAATCTGCAAGGTTTCGGGCTAAACTACCCCTAGTGACTCCGTAGCTCAGTTGGATAGAGCATCGGATTTCTAATCCGGCGGTCGCAGGTTCGAGTCCTGCCGGGGTCACCATTATTGGCCAGTCGCATCAGTTCACGGCAGACGACATTGCTGTATATCGGGGAACGACATGGGAACGCGCCC
>DATBCP010000309.1:0-2735 GCA_036270435.1 Rhizomicrobium sp.
AGCGCTACACCAAAAAGCCGGTCAAGGGCATGCTGACTGGGCCGGTCACCATCCTGCAATGGAGCTTTGTGCGCGACGACCAGCCGCGGCGTGACACTTGCCGCCAGATCGCGCTCGCCATGCGCGACGAGGTGATGGATCTTGAAAAGGCCGGGGTGAGATTGATCCAGATCGATGAAGCGGCATTGCGGGAAGGCCTTCCCATCCGCAAGGCCGAGTGGCAGACCTATCTCGATTGGGCGGTCGAAGCATTCCGCCTGGCGGCGGGCGGGGTGGGCGCTACAACACAGATCCACACCCATATGTGTTATTCGGAGTTCAATGACATCATGGGGGCTGTGGCCGCCATGGATGCCGATGTGATCTCCATCGAGACGTCGCGTTCAGCCATGGAATTGCTGGAGGCCTTCGCAAATTTTTCCTATCCCAATGATATTGGCCCCGGCGTCTATGACATCCATAGTCCGCGTATCCCCGGCCAGCAGGAAATGGAAGAATTGCTGGAAAAGGCGTTGAAGGTTCTCAAGCCGGGCCAGATGTGGGTGAATCCGGATTGCGGGTTGAAGACGCGTGGCTGGGCCGAGGTGAAACCCGCTTTGGTTTCCATGGTTGCCGCGGCCAAAGCGGTGCGAAGCCGGCTGGCGGAGATAAGCAGGTCCGCATTGCCGGAATAGATCTGAAGGAAAAGGGGCCGCGCAGGCAACTGCACGGCTCTTTTTTTTGACACCGAACAAGGCGGTTCTCAAATCTCCGCTGGCCGTGGTAAAGCACCCGCCCGTCCGGTGCGGGCGCCGCCATGCGCGCGCAGGCGGAAATCGTGGAATTGGTGGAACCGTAAGGGAATCAAGCAGATGGCCGGCCCGCAATTCGTGTATGTGATGAAAGATCTGTCCAAAACCTATCCCGGCGGCAAGCAGGTGCTGAAAGGTATCTGGCTGTCCTTCTATCCTGGCGCCAAGATCGGCATTGTCGGCGTCAATGGCGCGGGCAAATCCACCCTGATGAAGATTATGGCCGGCCAGGACAAGGACTTCACCGGCGATGCCTGGGCGGCGGATGGCATCCGCACCGGCTATCTGTCGCAGGAACCGCAACTCGATCCCGCCAAGACGGTGCGTGAAAATGTGATGGAAGGCGTCGGCAAGAAGCAGGCGCTGGTGGACCGTTTCAACGAGATCGCCGCCAACTATTCCGACGAGACCGCCGATGAGATGGCGCGGCTGCAGGACGAGATCGAGGCCCAAGGCCTGTGGGACCTGGATTCCAAGGTCGATCAGGCGATGGACGCGCTGCGCTGCCCCGATGGCGCCGCCACTGTGGAGACCTTGTCGGGCGGCGAACGCCGGCGCGTCGCGCTTTGCAAACTGTTGCTGGACGCGCCCGACATCCTGCTTCTGGACGAGCCCACCAACCATCTGGATGCGGAATCCGTGGCCTGGCTGGAACACACCCTGCGCGAATACAAAGGCTGCATCATCCTGGTCACCCATGACCGTTATTTTCTCGACAACGTCACCGGCTGGATCCTGGAGTTGGACCGCGGCCGCGGCATTCCGCATGAAGGCAATTACTCATCCTTCCTGGAGGTGCAGGAAAAGCGGCTCAAGCAGGAATCCAGCGAGGAAGCGGCGCAACAGCGCACCATCGCCCGCGAGCGGGAATGGATTTCCCAATCGCCCAAGGCGCGCCATGCCAAGAGCCAGGCGCGCATCAACCGCTATGAAGACCTGGTGGCCAAGAGCCAGGAGCAGCGCCAGCAGACCGCCACCATCATGATCCCTGTGGCCGAACGGCTGGGCAGTGTGGTGGTAGAAGCCGAGGGCCTGGGCAAGGCCTATGGCGACCGGTTGTTGTATGAGAATGTCAATTTCAAGTTGCCGCCGGGCGGCATTGTCGGCGTGATCGGCGCCAATGGCGCGGGCAAAACCACCCTGTTTCGCATGTTGACGGGCCAGGAAAAACCCGATGCCGGCAGCTTGCACATCGGCGACACCGTGCAGATGGGTTATGTCGACCAGTCGCGCGACGCGCTCGATCCCAACAAGACGGTATGGCAGGAGATTTCCGGCGGTACCGACATCATCGAATTCGGCAAGACCAAGATCAATTCCCGGGCCTATGTCGGCGCCTTCGCCTTCAAAGGCGGGGACCAGCAGAAAAAGGTGGGACAGCTGTCCGGCGGCGAGCGCAACCGCGTGCACCTGGCCAAGATGCTGAAGTCGGGCGCCAACCTCTTGCTGCTGGACGAGCCCACCAACGACCTGGACGTGGACACGTTGCGCGCCCTGGAAACCGCGCTGGAGGATTTCGCCGGTTGCGCCATGATCATCAGCCACGACCGCTGGTTCCTGGACCGGATTGCCACCCATATGCTGGCTTTCGAAGGCGACAGCCATGTCGAATGGTTCGAAGGCAATTTCCAGGATTACGAGGCCGACAAGAAGCGGCGGTTGGGCATCGACGCCGACCAGCCGCATAAAATTAAGTACAAAAGATTTGCGAGAGCCTGAGCGGCACACCAGCCGCTCGCTCAAGCTCGCGGCGTTGGCTTAGCTTTTCTTGGCGAGCGCAGCGAGCTTAGAAAAGCTTGCCCTATGCGAGCGTTAGCGAGCATGCATTGCTTTCGCCGGTCCACTGGACCGGCTCACGCGCCTCCGGCGCGCCGCACTCTCACCGTCGCAAAATTCCTGCCGCTCAGCTAACGTCCTCTCCGGGGTCGAAGCGGACTGGGTTTG
>DATBCP010000310.1:0-3464 GCA_036270435.1 Rhizomicrobium sp.
CGCCCAGGCTGGCCGCTTTGTGGTTCTCCACCAGCCCACCGGTCCAGGCCACGTCATTGGCGTTCAGATACAGAATTCCGTGCGCGGCATCCGCCGCCTGGCCGCCCCATTCCGCCCCGCCATCGAAGCCGGGAAAGGCCAGCGTCTGTTGTCCGGCGCGCATATGGGGAAACGGCCCGTCATTGGCAAAGCTGCGAAACTGCTCCAACGCCCATTGATGCGCCTGCGGCGTGCGGTTGGTCAGCAAGCCCTCGCTCAAATGCTGGCGGGCATAAGGCGCGGGCAGCGACGGCATCGGCTCGATCGCGGCGACCTTTTCACCCGGCACATTGCTGGGCGGCACTGGCATTTCGTTTATCGGGAACAGCGGCTTTCCCGTCACGCGGTCGAAGACAAAGAGATAGCCCTGCTTGCTGGCCTGGGCGACGGCATCCACCGCCTTGCCATCGCGCTTCAAGGTCAAAAGCACCGGCGGCGATGGGAAATCCCTGTCAGCGACGTCGTGGCGCGTGCCTTGAAAATACCAGATCAGCTTGCCGCTATTGGCATCCAGCGCCAGCAGGCAGTTGGCATAGAGATTGTCGCCGATCCGGTCATAGCCGTAGAAATCGCTGACCGCCGAACCGGTAGGCGCAAAGAGCATTCCACGGTCTTCGTCTATGACCATGCCCGGCCAGGCATTGGCGCCGCCGCCTGTCTTCCAATAATCCGGCGACCAACTTTCATAGCCCGGACTGCCTGGATGCGGAATGGTGTGGAACACCCAACGCTGCTTGCCGGTATGCACGTCAAAGGCGCGAATGTCGCCGGGCGCGGCCGGGGCACTTTCGGCGGTGCGAAAGCCCATGATGATCATGTCGCGCCAGATGACACCGGGCGTGGTCAGCGCCACGCTGATCTTGTCCGGATTGCGGTCCAACCCTTCACGCAAATCGATCCGGCCTTCGGTGCCGAAACCGGCGAGCGGCTTTCCCGTCGCGGGGTCCAGCGCATACAGATAATTCCCGGCACTGGCGAACAGCCGCTGTTCGCGGCCCTGGTGCCACATGGCCAAGCCGCGCTGCGGTCCGCCGGCCTTGACGCCGGAATGGAAGCGCCACAGCAGTTTTCCGCTTGCCCCGTCCAGCGCAATCGTGTCCAGCGACGGGGTATAGCCATAAACCACGCCATCGATGGCCAAGGGATGAGTCTGCGGATCGCCCGCTTCCGCCATGTCGAAGCGCCAGACTTGGTGCAGCGTGCCGACATTGGCGCGCGTGATCTGGTCCAGCGTGGAAAAGCGTCGTCCGCCTTTGCCGCCATACAACGCCCAATCCTTGCCTTGCGCGAAGGCCGGGTGTCCCGCCATCAGCATCGCCAAGGAGAGGAGACATCTTACAAGAACGCCTGCATATCTGTTCATTGTGTCCGTGGTGATAGTGTCAACGGGGGCCTGTGGCCGGACCTTCGTCCCAGGGAAAGCCATAGGTGGGCAATTTTTCCGGCAGCTTGAACTTGGCAACTTCGATGCGGTTGTTGACGCTCACCAATTGCAGTATTTCCTGCCCGTCGCCTAATGGAATCATGGTCTGGCTGTAACCGTCCACATCGATATTGTAATCGATCGGCGTCTCGATCAGCGACCATAGGCCTTCACCACCGTGGCGGTTGATGAACATGCCCTGCCCCACCCGCCCGATCTCGTCGCGCACCACCGAACGGCCGGTGACCAGCAGGGTGCCGTCCGGGCCGCCCCAGGGCGACCAGGCGATATAAGGCGTGCCATTGGGAAATTGCCGCCAGCGGTCCTGCACCAGGATGCCGGGATTTTGGAGGTCGCCCCAATTCAGCCCGTCCATCGACGTGCGGAAATGAACCGAATTGGTGCGCGGCTCCAGCGCATAGCCGGGGGCGCTCACCAATTCATAGCTCATGTAATATTTGCCCTTGCCATCGCGCGCGACGATGGCCATGCCCGGCCGTGACAGACCATCGGGAATGGCCACGTCATAGACGATGGGACCCCAGCTCTTGCCGCCATCGCTGGAAACAGCATGGTCCAGCAACTGGCTGTAGCCGTTCTTCTTGTCGCGTTCATCGGAAAAATAGGCCACCAGCCGGTTTTGCGAGTCGGCAAACAGATAGGGCTCGAACACTGGACTCTGGTCACGCGACAGGCCGGCCCGGTCGAACGGGTCGTAGCGCCCGATTCCGCCGGTGGCGATGGTGCTGAGAAAGGCCCAACTCTTGCCGCCGTCGCGGCTGACCGCAACATCCAGCGAGCGCTTGCCGGGCTCCCGGCCCGCGTCACCACCACAAGCCATCACGGTGCCGGCGGGAAACTCACCCATTTTGACCGGCAGTTCATACAGGCAGGGCTGGCCGCGCAGCTGCGCCACCTCGGAAATCTGCTGCCAGTTTTCGCCATTGTCGGTGCTGCGGAAGATCGGCAGGTTGCCGCGGCGCGCGAAGGTGGCAAGCAAGGTCCCTTTCTGCGCCCCAATCTTGAGTTGAATCACCCGCGGATAGCTTGCGCCCGGCACTTGTTCCTGGGTGAGAAAGCCGATCTTGGAGGTGAAAAGAGTGGGCGTAGGCAAGCCGAATTGCGGCACCGGCGCCGGCGGTGCCGTCTGCGCAAGGGCCGGCGCCACGGCAAGCGCTGCAATACCGACGAAAGCATGGGCGATGCGATAAACGGTCGATCTCCTCATTTTCCCGTCTCCGTTCCTATCTGCAGCCGGCGGTCAATGCGGCCGGTCCTCAGCCTTGCCCGACAGAAGCTCTTCCAGGCTGAACATGCGGCCATTGGCGATCACCCGCTTTACCTTCTGTGCGTCGGCGATGTTTTCCAGCGGGTTGCCTTCGACCAGAACAATATCCGCCAGCTTGCCGGGCGCGATCACACCGGCATCCAGATCCAGCATCTCCGCAGGCGTGACGGTGGCGGCCCGCAAAGCCTCATACGGTGTCATGCCGAAGGCAACATAAGACACCAGCTCGGAATGGAGATACATGCCTTCCGGCTCATCGGTGCCGGCCACGATCCGCCCGCCCGCCTTCTGGACATCCATTACTTCCTTGGCGGTGCCGGTGTAATCGAGATGCGGGCCTGATCCGAGAATCTGCGCCTTCAGCCAGGGCGGATCCAGATTGAGCCGCGGATCGCTGCGCATCTGCGGTTCTTGTTGCAGAAATTCGTACATCCGTGGAATCAGTGTGGGCGTCATGGTCATATGAGCCGCGCCGACGATCCGGGAAACATCGTCATAGCTGCTGCCCAAGGTCATCTTGGGGGAATAACCGCGCCGCGACGTCCCCTCGGTATGCTCGACACTGTCGATGCCGTCATAAGCCGCGGGATAGATTTCGTGGCTGGACGCCGGGATGCCCATGGCATGGGCAAAATCCACGATATGGCGCTGCTGCAGGTCGGGCATGCGGACATAGCTTTTCAGCAGGTCGAAACCGAGAATGCGCGCACGGTT
>DATBCP010000311.1:0-5832 GCA_036270435.1 Rhizomicrobium sp.
GACATGGTCCTTTGGATGGCGTCCAGCGCCTCGCTCATCGATACGCCGGGCGGCAAGCCGAAGGAAAAAGTGGTGGCCACGAACACGCTCTGGTGACTGATCGACAATGGCGTGGTGCCCGGCCCGAAGCTGGTGAAGGCCGACAAAGGCACCATGGTCTCCACCCGGGTGGAGACCGAGGCGCCGGTGGAAGAGCCGCCGCGCGCGCCGACCGCCACGGAATTGAGCTGCTGGTTGCGCACCGCATCCTGCGCGGCTTGGGCGGCCGAAGCGGCGCTGGAGGACGTGCCCGTAAGGCCCGAGGTTGCCGCGCTGGTGACCGGCGCGGCCGTGCCCTGGGTCGTGTTGTTGATGACAAAGGCGCCGCCCGCCGCCGCGCTGGACGATGTACCGCTGACCGCGCCGCCCGAGGTCGAAACAAAAATGTCGTGCAGGGTTTCGGGGCTCTGCCAGAAGGCCGGCGCCACTTCCATCACCACATGATACTGGTTCTTGTCCTTGTAGATCGTGGAAACCTGGCGCTGGCCGAAGGCGTCGTACAGGGCGTTGTCGATCTGGGCGGCATTCAATCCCAACCTTGCCGCCGTGGGCCGGTCGATCTTCAGATCCACTTGAAGGCCCTTATCCTGCTGGTCGGAGTTGACGTCCTGCAGCTCCGGCACCTCCTGCAAGGCGGCGGTGATCTTGGGCAGCCAGGCGTTGAGATCCTCCAGCTCGTCCGCCAGCACCGTGTATTGATAGTCGCCATTGCCCTGCCGGCCGCCGGCGCGAATGCCGCCACCCGATTGCAGGAACAGCCGGGCGCCAGCCACCTTCAGCAGCTTGGGGCTCATGCGTTGAATCACTTCGGGCGTGGAGAGCCCACGCTCGCGCCGGGGCTTCAAGGTGACGAAGACGTTGCCCTGGTTGGTGGCCTGGCCGCCGGCAAAGCCGCCCACCGTGGCCACCGCCGGATCGGATTTGATGATGTCGATGAATTGCTGGAATTTCTTCTGCATCGACTGGAAGGAAATGCTCTGGTCGCCCCGGATGCCGCCGAAAATCATGCCATTGTCGGTGTCGGGGAAGAATCCCTTGGGCACGATCCCCAGCAGGTAGAAATTCAGCGCCACGGCGACGAAAAGGATCGCCATGATGGTTTTGGGATTGTCCAGCGACCAGTTGAGGGTGCGGCGGTAGAAATTCTGCATCGCCTCCATGCTGCGGCGCGACCAGCGCATCAGCCAGTTCTGGTCCTCATTGACCGTGAAATCCAGATAGGCGCACATCATCGGTGTCACGGTCAGCGAGATGATCAGCGACATGAAGATGGCGGTGGTGATGGTGATGGCGAATTCGTGGAAGATGCGCCCCACCAACCCGCCGATCAGAAGCACGGGGAAGAACACCGCCACCAGCGAAATGCTCATGGACAGGACCGTGAAGCTCACCTCTCGGGCGCCCTTCAGCGCCGCCGTCATCCGGTCTTCGCCATTCTCCAGGTGGCGCGTCACATTCTCCAGCACCACGATGGTATTATCCACCACAAAGCCGGTGGAGACGATCAGCGCCATCAGGGAGAAATTGTCCAGGCTGAAGCCCAGCAGATACATCACGCCAAAGGTGCCCAGCAGGGAGAGCGGCACGCAGACGGTGGGCACCAGCGTCGCCTTGAAATTGCGCAGGAACAGGAACACCACCAGGATCACCAGGATGGTGGACAGGATCAGGCTGACTTCCACGTCATGAACCGCATTTCTGATCGAGGTCGTGGTGTCGAACAGGATGCCCTGGTCGATGCTGACGGGCAGGGCGTTTTTGAGTTCGGGAAGCTGCTCGCGGATCCGGTCCACCACCTCGATGACGTTGGCGCCCGGCTGTTTGGTGATCTGCACCAGGATGGCGGGCAGCCCGTTGAAGGTGCCCAGGTTGCGGACATTCTCGACCCCGTCGAAAACCTCGGCCACGTCCTGCAAGCGCACCGCCGCATTGTTGCGATAGGCGACGATCAGGGATTTGTAGTCGTTGGCCAGGCTGGCATTGTCATTGGCATAGACCTGGAAGGTCTGCCCCTGCTGCTGGATGTCGCCCTTCGGGCTGTTGGCATTGGCGGCGCTGACGGCGGCGCGCACGTCCTCCAACCCTATACCGTATTTGAACAGGGCGCGGGGATTGAGCTCGATGCGGACGGCGGGCAACGAGGCGCCGTTGAGCGAGACGTCGCCGACGCCGGAAATCTGCGACAATTTCTGCTGGATGATATTGGAGGCCTGGTCATAGATCTGCCCGGGCGACAGCGTCTTGGAGGTCAAGGCCAGGATGAGGATCGGCTGATCCGCCGGATTGAACTTGCGATAGGTGGGATTGCTGCGCAGGGCCGAGGGGAGATCGACGCGCGCCGCGCTGATCGCCGCCTGGACGTCGCGCGCCGCCCCATCAATGTCGCGATTGATGTCGAATTGCAGCACGATCTGGGTGTTGTTGACATTGCTGCGCGAGGTCATCTGGGTGACCCCGGCAATCGTGCCAAGGTGCCGCTCCAGCGGGGTCGCGACGCTGGAGGCCATGGTTTCAGGGCTGGCGCCCGGCATGTTGGCGCTCACCGCAATGGTGGGAATGTCGATATTGGGATAGGGCGAAACCGGCAACAGGAAATACGCCACCAGGCCGGCCAGCCCCAGCCCCAGCGCCAACAAGGTGGTGGCGATCCGGCGCTGGATGAAGAGCCGCGCGAAGTTCATTCCGCGGGCTCCGGTTCCGGTCCGGCCGATGCGGCGCGGCGGCGGGCGCGCCATTCGCGCAAGTCGCGGCCCGCCTTGTCGAAATAGATGTAGATCACCGGGGTGGTGAAAAGCGTCAGCAGCTGGCTGACCAAAAGCCCGCCCACGATGGAGATGCCCAGGGGGTGGCGCAGTTCCGAGCCCATGCCTGTGCCCAGCATCAATGGCAGGGCGCCGAACAGGGCGGCCACGGTGGTCATCAGGATGGGGCGGAAGCGCAGCAGGGCCGCCTGGTGGATGGCCTCTTCCGGCGACTTGCCTTCGTTGCGTTCGGCCTCCAGCGCGAAGTCGATCATCATGATGGCGTTCTTCTTGACGATGCCGATCAGGAGAATGATGCCGATGATCGAGACGATGTTGAGGTCATGGCCGGTGATGATCAAGGCCAGCAGCGCACCGACGCCTGCCGAGGGCAAGGTGGAAAGAATCGTCACGGGATGGATGAAGCTCTCATATAAGACGCCCAGCACGATATAGACGGTGACGATGGCGGCGATGATGAGGAGCACTTCGTTGGACAGTGCCGACTGGAAAGCCAGCGCCGAACCTTCGAACTGGGTGGTGATGCCGGACGGCGCGCCGGCAGTGATCTCGTCCGCCTGGATCGCATTCACCGCCGCGCCCAGCGAATAGCCCGGCGTAACGTCGAACGAGAAGGTGGCGGACGGGAACTGGGACAGGTGGTCCACCCTGAGCGGGGCGGGCCGCTGCTCGACACTGGCGATGGCCGAAAGCGGCACCTGCCCGCCGCCCGCTGTCGGCAAGTACATCTCGTTCAGCGACGCCACGGAATTTTGCAGGTTCGGATCGGCCTCCAGGATCACCCGATACTGATTGGACTGAGTGAATATGTTGGAGATCATGCGCTGGCCGAAACTGTCATACAGCGCATTGTCGATGGTCGCGGCGGTGACGCCGAAACGCGCCGCCGTGTCGCGATCCACATTGAGATAGGCGGAGAGTCCCTGGTCCAGAAAGGAGGTGGAGACGTTGCGGATCGCCTTGGTCTTGCGCAGCTCGGTCAGGAGCTTGGGCACATACTGATTGAGCGCGCTGGCGGTGGCCGCCTGCAGCACGAACTGATACTGGGCGCGGGAGACCACGGAATCGATGGTCAGGTCCTGCACCGGCTGAAGGTAAAAGGTGATGCCCGGCACGCTATGGGCATCCTCGGTCAGCCGGTCCATCACGGTGGCGACGCTATCGCGCTGGTTCTTGGCCTTGAGATTGATCAAGAACCGCCCGCTGTTCATCGTATTGTTGGTGCCGTCCACGCCGATGAAGGAGGACAGGCTGGCGACGTCGGGATCCTGCAGGATCTTGGCGGCCAGTTCCTGTTGGCGCTGCGACATGGCCTCGAAGGAGACGGTCGGTCCGGCTTCGGTGATGGCCTGGATGAAGCCGGTATCCTGCACGGGGAAAAAGCCCTTGGGGATGGCGATATACATCAGGACGGTGAGAACCAGCGTGCCGATCGCCACAAACAGCGTCATTCTCTGGTGCCGCAACACCCAGACCAGCAGCCGGTCATATTCCGCCACCAGCCGGTTGTAATAGCCCTCGATGGTGCGCTGGATGCGGCTTTCGCGCCTTTCTTCCTCGGCATGGCTGCGCAGCAGCTTGGCGCACAGCATGGGCACCAGGGTCAAGGACACCACCGCCGAAATCAGGATGGTGATCGCCAACGTCACGGCGAATTCGCGGAATAGCCGGCCCACCACCTCCTGCATGAACAAAAGCGGGATCAGCACGGCGATCAGCGACACGGTCAGGGACACGATGGTGAAGCCGATTTCGCCGGCGCCCTTCATGGCGGCGTCATAGGGCTTCTCGCCATTTTCGATATAGCGCGAGATGTTCTCGATCATCACGATGGCATCGTCCACCACAAAGCCGGTGGAGATGGTCAGCGCCATCAGGGACAGGTTGTTGAGCGAATAGCCCAGCAGGTACATGGCCGCAAAGGTGCCCACGATGGAGAGCGGCACCGACAGGCTGGGAATAAAGGTGGCGGGCAGGCTGCCCAGGAAGCAGTAGATCACCGCCACCACCAACACCACCGCCAGGATCAATTCGAATTCCACGTCTGCGACCGAGGCGCGGATGGTCTCGGTCCGGTCGGTGAGGGTCTTCACATCCACCGAGCGTGGCAGCCCCGCCTGGATCTGGGGCAGCAATTCCTTGATGGAGTCCACCACCTGGATCACATTGGCGCCGGGCTGGCGCTGGACATTGATCAGCACCGACGGCGTCTTGTTGGCCCAGCTGGACAATTTGGCATTCTCGGCCCCCTGCACCACATTGGCGACGTCGCGCAGGAACACGGGCGATCCGTTCTTGTAGGCCACCACGATGTTCTTATAGGCCTCGGCGTCCTGCAGCTGGTCGTTGGCATTGATGGTGTAAGACTGCATCGAGCCGTCGAAGCTGCCCTTGGGCGCATTGGAATTGTTGTTGGCGATGGTGGTGCGCAGATCGTCGATATTCAGGCCCAGCGACGCCAGCTTCTGCAGATTGGCTTGCACCCTGACGGCAGGCCGGTGGCCGCCGGCCAGGCTGACCAGGCCCACGCCCGGCAATTGTGAAATTTTTTGCGCAATACGCGTGTCCGCCAGATCCTCGACCCTGGTGAGGGGCAGGCTGGTGGAACTGACGGCCAGTGTGATCACCGGCGCATCCGCCGGATTGACCTTGGCATAGATGGGAGGCGCCGGCAGCAGGTTGTTGGGCAGCAGACTGTTGGACGCATTGATCGCCGCCTGCACTTCCTGTTCAGCGATATCCAAGGAAAGACTAAGGTCGAATTGCAGGGTGATGACCGAGGAACCGGCCGAGGAGATGGACGACATCTCCTTGAGGCCGGGCATCTGGCCGAACTGTTTTTCCAACGGCGCGGTGACCGAGGTGGTCATCACATCGGGGCTGGCGCCGGGCAGGAAGGTCTGGACTTGAATGGTCGGATAATCGACCTCCGGCAGGGCCGACAAGGGCAGGAACTTGTAACCCGACAGGCCCACCAAAAGGATGGCGATCATCAGCAGCGAGGTGGCCACCGGGCGCTGGATGAAGGGCG
>DATBCP010000312.1:0-11829 GCA_036270435.1 Rhizomicrobium sp.
GCGGTTCCTTGATGCGCGTGACGGTCATGTCAAAGTCGAACAGCACTTCCGCAGGTTCGACGGCGCCGGACACCGGCGCCGCTTGAGTCGGATTGGCGGTACAGGCCAGCGGGATATGGCCTTCGCCGGCAAACAGGCCGGAGGTGGGATCCAGCCCCAACCAGCCCGCGCCCGGCAGATAGACCTCGCACCAGGCATGCAGGTCGGTGAAATCGCTTTCCGGCCCGGACGGGCCGTCGAGGGATTTCACGTCAGGCTTCAATTGAATCAGATAGCCGCTGGCGAAGCGCGCCGCCAATCCCAGATGCCGCAAAAGTTGCACCAGCAGCCAGGCGCTGTCGCGGCACGAGCCCGATGCCTTGCACAGAGTGTCTTCCGGCGTCTGGATGCCGGGCTCCATGCGAATCAGGTAGCCGATGTCGCGGGTGAGCTGCGCATTGAGGTCGAAAAGGAAGGAGGTGGTTTGCTTCTTCTCGCGCGGGATGGCGGCGAGATAACGCTGGAAGGCCTGACCGCCGGATGCGGGACTGAGATAGGGCTCCAGTTCGGCTTTCAGCTCGTCGGAATAGTGGAACGGAAATTGTTCGGCGCCGGGTTCGAGAAAAAAGTCGAAGGGATTGATCACCGCCATTTCGACGGTGAGATCGACGCTGACGGTGAAGTGATCGACCTTTTCCGGGAAAGCCACCCGCGCCAGCCAGTTGGACTGCGGGTCCTGCTGCCAATTGATGAAATGCCCTTCCGGCTCGACCGTCAGCGCATAGGCCAGGACCTTGGCGCGGCTATGGGGTGCGGGGCGCAGCCGGATGGTTTGTGGCCCCAGCGTGATCGGCCGGTCGTAGCGGTAGCGGGTGACATGGCGAAGTGCGGCTTGGATGCTCATCGGAAATTCCCCTGACCCTCACTATGCCGCAACTGCGAAGGCGCGGCCATAAGCCGCCGCGCCGCAGCCAGACGGAACGTCGCCGGAAAGCCGGCGTTTCCCAAATGCAGGGCCGGGGGGACTCCCGTCATGAAGTTGTTCAGTTGCCAGGGCTGCGGCCAGCTCCTGTATTTCGAGAATATCCGCTGCGAAAATTGCGGCCGGGCTCTCGGCTATCTTACTGATTTGAATGAGATTTCTGCTTTGGAGCCGGCCGGAAACGCGGCGGAGGGGTGGCGCGCCCTGGCGGCCCCTCACACGCTCAGCAAATTCTGCAAGAACTATGACGCCGGCATGTGCAATTGGCTGGCCGCCGCCGACGATCCGGCCGGCTTTTGTCTGGCCTGCCGCCATAACCGGGTGATCCCGGACTTGAGCGTGGCGGGCAATGATGTCTTGTGGCGCAAGATCGAGACCGCCAAGCACCGGCTGTTCTATTCCCTGCTGCGGCTGAACCTGCCGCTGGAAAACCGCACCGACGATCCCGAACACGGACTGGCCTTCGATTTCCTCGCCGATCCGTCCCGAACCCATGAGGTCGGCGTCATGACCGGTCACAGCAAGGGGCTGATCACCCTGGCCTTGAAGGAGGCCGACGATGTGACGCGGGAAAAAGTCCGCACCGCGATGGGCGAGCCCTATCGCACTCTGCTGGGGCATTTCCGCCATGAGATCGGGCATTATTTCTGGGACCGGCTGGTGGCGGGCGATGCCTTGATGCTGGAAAGATTCCGTGCGCTGTTCGGCGACGACCGGCAGGACTATGGCAAGGCGGTCCGGAGACATTACGAACAGGGCCCGCCGGCGAACTGGCAGGAAGATTTCATCAGCCTGTATGCCGCTTCCCATCCTTGGGAGGATTTCGCCGAGACCTGGGCGCACTATCTGCACATCGTGGACACGCTGGAGACGGCGGCCGCTTTCGGGTTGAAGGTGCGGCCCAGGCGCGCCAAGGGGGTGCTGGCGGCGGCGATCGACTTCGATCCTTACACGGCGGATATGGAGCGGCTGATCGATGCCTGGTTGCCGGTGGAATTCGCCACCAACAATCTCAATCGCAGCATGGGGCTGGCGGATCTCTATCCGTTCCTGTTATCGCCGCGGGTGATCGAGAAATTGGGCTTTGTCCATGTCCTGACGCATGGGCGGGCGGCTCAGCTGCGCGCGACCGGATAAGGTCAGGCGGCTTCGGCTTCCCTGCGCTTGCGGCTTATCACGCGCGAATCGGGCAGCCGCAAGGTCACCGTCGTGCCCTCGCCGACCTTGCTTTCCAGGCGCACCGTACCGCCATGGGCTTCCACCAATCCCTTGACGATGGTGAGACCCAATCCCGTGCCCTTGTCGGCGATGGCGACGTCATGCTTGCCCTGGCCGAAGCTGTCGAACACCTTGGCTTGGTCTTCGGCCGCGATGCCGATGCCGGTGTCGCTGACGCCGATGATCATGCCGCCGTCATTGTCGCGATATGCGAACAGCTTGACCGTGCCGTTTTCCGGCGTGAATTTCACCGCATTGGACAGGAGGTTGAGCAGGACCTGCTTGATCGACCGCTCATCGGCATAGACCGGGTCCAATTCGGGATCGACGGTATTTTCCAGGACGATCTTGTCGTTCTGCGCCCGCCAGGTCACCTGCTGCAAAGCATCCATGGCGACGGCGTTCAGGCTCAACTCCACTTCCTGCAGCTGCCAGCGTCCAGCCTCGATCTTGGCCAGGTCGAGAATGTCGTTGATCAAGGCCAGGAGATGTTTGCCGGAGGAATGAATGAGACCGGCATATTCAACGGTGCGCTCTTCGTCTTTTGCAAAAATGCGGCTGGAGATGATCTCGGAAAAGCCCAGGATCGCATTCAGCGGCGTGCGCAGTTCATGGCTCATATTGGCCAGGAACTGCGACTTGGCGCGATTGGCGGCTTCCGCCTGTTCGCGGCCGCGGTCGGATTCCAGCTTGGCCGTCACCAGCTCGGCCATCAGCGTATCGCGTTCCTGGACCAGCATGATCGCCGCGCGGGCGCGCTTGAGGTTGCGGCGGCTGATCAGCGCGACGAAGCCGACATAAAGCGGCGCCAGCGCCACCATGAAGGCGCTGCGGGTGAAGGTCTCGGGCACGAAAAGGCCCTGCATCGGCACGCCGATCAACACCACCAGATATAGCGCCAGCGCCGGGCGGGCGATGGTGCGGCAGGCGCCGGTGACTGCCGCATGCGAGGCGAAGGTCGCCGCCAGCAGCAGCTCGATCATGATGTGGTTGGAATTGGTGTCGCCGCTGAGCCAAAGCCAGAGGCCCAGGCTCGACCAGCTGGCAACCACCAGCAGGTTGGCGGCGGCGACGCGCAACGACCATTTGCCCAAGCTTTCACGGTTCAGCGTACCCGGCGGAATCCGCGCCAACACAATGATCTGCGGCACCACCCCGATCAGAAGCTGGATATACCAGCCCGCCAGGTGATCCCATGCCACCGATTGGGAAAACATGGCGCAAACGGCCAGCCCAAAGACCGGCACCACCAGCCGGTTGGATCTGATGGTTTCTACCATGCCGCGCAGCAAAGCGAGCTGGATGCGATTTTCGCGCTCCGCATCCGGCTGCAGGTCAGTCGTTGGAATGGGATTGCTCATGGGTGCTCAGGCCTGAGCCTCACCTTGCACTGCCAAAGCTTAAGGCAGGCTTGCACCGGCCGCTTGCGCGCCCTGTTTCAAATTGGAACAGACATTTCAGGAGAAATCAGGTCTCAAGCGCTTGTGCGCGCGGCGTAGCGCGGATGGTGCGCGAAGATGGCGAAGGGAATGGAGCAGACATAGATCAAAAGCCCGATCGTCATGGTGGCCCAGGGCCAGGCGATCAAAAGCGCCGCCAGGCCGGCGAAGCAGACCACGGCCAGCCCCCGGTGCTGACGCTGCAATTTCATATATTTGATCGATGGCGTGGGCAGCCGGCTCACCATCAGGATGGAGGTGATGGCGATGACGATCCCCGACACCCAAGGTTCGCGCACCAATCGCTCGTTCCACTGGAATGAGATCAGCAGCGGCAGCAGCATCATGCAGGCCGCTGCCGGGGTCGGCAGGCCGGTGAAATAGGGATTGCCTTTGGTGGCGCCTTCATCGCGCACGCTTTCGACATTGAAGCGGGCAAGGCGTATGGCGCCGCAGGCACAGAAGATCAGGGCGGCGATCCAGCCGGCATTGCCCATCGCCTTCAGGCTCCACATGTACATGATGATGCTGGGCGCCACGCCGAAGCTCACCAGGTCGGCCAGGCTGTCGAGCTGGGCGCCAAAGCGGCTGTCGGCCCCCAGCAGCCGCGCCGCGCGGCCGTCCAGCATGTCCAGGATCATGGCAAAGATCACAAAGGTGACGGCTGTTGTCCAATCGTCCGCCAGCCCGAAGCGGATGGCGGTGACGCCACAGCAGAGGGCCAGCAGCGTCAGCGTCGAGGGCACCAGCTTGCCAATGCTGATATCTTCCAGCCGTTCCAGACGCGCCGCCACGATCTGGCGGGCGCGCTTGCGGCGGGTGATACGATCCGGCTCCGGCAACGCGGTCCTCTATAAGAAGCGGGCCAGCACGGTTTCGCCGGCCCTTGTGGTGATTCCTGGAGTCACCAGGATTTCGGTGCGTGGCGGCAAGTAGACATCGACCCGGCTGCCGAAGCGGATAATGCCAAATCTGTCGCCCCGGCGCACCCCCTCTCCCTTTGCCAGGTCGCAGACGATCCGGCGTGCCACCAGGCCTGCGATCTGCACCACCGCCAGATCCTTGCTGTCGCCGCTTTCCCCGTCGGGCCGCAGGCGGATGGACATGCGTTCGTTGTGAATGCTGGCCTTGTCGAAGCTGGCATTGAAGAACTTGCCCGGCCGGTAGGACAGGGCGACCACATGGCCCGAGACCGGATTGCGGTTCACATGCACATTGAACACGTTCATGAAGATGGAAAGCCGCGGCCGCGGAGTGTTTCCCAGCCCCAATTCGGTCGGCGGCACCGCTTTCACCACCGGCAGCAATTTGCCGTCAGCGGGACACAGAATAAGTCCGGGCTCCTGCGGGGCCTCGCGCTCGGGGTCGCGGAAGAAGGCGACGCACCACAGGGTGATGGGCAGCAGAATCCATCCCAGCCAGGCCGAAAGCAGGAAGGCCAGAAGATTGACAGCCGCGAAGAGCGCTATAAAGGAATAACCTTCACGGTGGATCTTCAAAAGCCCGGCTCCCAAAAGAAAAAGCAGCCGCGACGAGATTTGCGGCTGCCCATTTTAATAGCATGCATGCACCACCCGGGCGGTGCGGCAAATCAGGCGGTGCGGCTGCCCGTGAAGGGAAAGGAACCGAAGGAGCCGGCCTTGACGCTGCCCGACAGCTTGTCGCCATCCACCGTTCCACTGAAATCCAGGGTCAGGGGCAGAGGCGAGCTGATTTTGGCCGACCAGCTCAAATTATTGCCGTCCACCTTGCCATTCTCCAGCGGGCCGGACCCCTGCTGCGCGGTCTGGGTGCCGGTGAGGCTGTTGCCATCGGTGGCGATATCCAGCGCGGCTTTCTGCGCGCCCATCGGCGAGTTGATGACGATTTCCCATTTGCCGTCCACGGCCATGCTGCTCTCCTGAAATAGCAAGGCGCGCATCTAAGGACGCCATGGACGCCCGTGCAAGGGGGCGCTAAACAGCCACCACATGTCCCGGAAAACAATCATTGTGCCGAAGGGCCAGCGAGCCAAGGCTCGCGATGGCTCACCCTGGATCTTTTCCAACGAGATCCGCATGGATCAGGCCGCCAAGGCGCTGGCGCCCGGCGCGGTGGTCAATGTGCGGGGCGAGGATGGGCGAGGGTTCGGCACCGGCTATTTCAATCCCAAGAGCCTGATCGCGATCAGGCTGCTGGCCGCCGATTGCGATGCGGCGGTCGATGCCGCCTTTTTCGAGGCGCGTCTGGGGCGCGCTTTGGCGCTGCGCCAGGCGGTTTATGACAAGCCTTTCTATCGCCTCTGCCATGCCGAGGGCGATGGCTTGCCGGGGCTGGTGATCGACCGCTTCGATGACACGCTGACGGTACAGATCGGCACTGCCGGCATGGAACGGCAGATCGAAGCCATCGCCGCGGCGCTGGATCGGATTCTGAAGCCCAAAACCATTGTCTTGCGCAATGACGCGCCCTCGCGAGCGCTGGAAGGATTGGACTCTTATGTCCGCACCTTGAAAGGTGAAGGCCGCCGCATCGCGGTCCAGGAAAATGGCGTGCGCTATATCGCCGATCTGGCCGAAGGACAAAAGACCGGCTGGTATTACGATCAGCGCGACAACCGCGCCTTCATGGCCAGGCTCGCCAAAGACCGGAGCGTGCTGGACGCCTATTCCTATACCGGTGGCTTCGGCATCCTGGCGGCCAAGGCGGGCGCCAAGGAGGTCGTGTGCCTGGATTCCAGCGCTCCGGCGCTGGCGCTGGTGGAGGAAAGCGCCCGCGCCAATGCCGTGACCGTCAAAGCGGTGAAGGCCGATGTGTTCGAGGAATTGGAGCGGCTGAAAGCGGCCGGCGAGCGCTTTGACATGGTGTTGGCGGATCCACCGCCTTTTGTGAAATCCAAAAAGGATCTGGAGCCGGGGGCGAAAGCCTATCGCAAGCTGGCGCGGCTGGCCGCCGAAGTGACCGCGCCCGGCGGTTTTCTCATGCTGGCATCCTGTTCGCACAATATTTCGCCCGAGCGCTTTGCCCAGGAATGCGCGCAAGGTTTGGCTCGCGCGCAGGGCCGCCGCGCCAGCCTGATCCACCAGGCAGGGGCCGGCGCCGATCATCCGGTGCATCCGCTGTTGCCTGAGTCGGCATATCTGAAGGCGCTGGTCTACGCGCTGGACTAGCGCAGGATTTTATTGAGTTTAAATTTTCTTGTCATTCCCGCGTAAGCGGGAATCCAACTTTGCTCTGGGCACGAATCCAGGAAGTTGGATGCCCGCTTTCGCGGGCATGACAATTGGGGAATCTAAATCGAAACCTGCGTCCCCAATTCCACCACGCGTCCCGGCGGCAGCTGATAGAACCGCGCTGGCGACAGCGCATTCGATGCCAGCCACATATACAACGCCACCCGCCACTTCTTCATGCTGGGCTTTTCGCCCGGCACCAGGGTTTCGCGTCCCAGGAAATAGGTGGTGGAATCCGGCTCCAAGGCCAGGCCTTGGGCGCGGCCCAACGCCAAGGCGCCCGGAACATCCGGCGTTTCAAAAAAGCCATAGGACAGGCGTACGGCAAAAAAGCCCTTGCCCAGCTTGTCCACCGTGACCCGCTTGGCCTTGGAGACATAGGGCGTATCGGCGGTGTTGATCGAGCAGATCACCACGCGTTCGTGCAGCACCTTATAGTGCTTGAGGCTGTGGAGCAGGGCATTGGGCACGGCGTCAAGCCGGGGACTGAGAAATACCGCGGTGCCGGCGATACGCTGGCTGAACTTGTCGGCGCGTTCCAGGAACAGATCCAGCGCCAGTGCATTGTCGCGCATCGCATCCAGATGGATGCGCCGCCCCACCCGCCAGGTGTCCATCACCACAAAGGTCGCACCCGCCACCGCCAGCGGCAGCCAGCCACCCTGGGTGATCTTGAGGGCGTTGGAGCCCATGAAGGCCACATCGATCAGTCCCAGCGCGCCGAAGATGGCGATCACCCGGCTGCGGCTCCAATTCCAGCGATAGCGCGCCGCCACCGCAACCAGGGCTGTGGAGATCACCATCACGCCGGTGACCGCAATGCCATAGGCGGCCGCCAGGGCATCGGAGCTTTTGAAGATCAGCACGATCAGCACCACACCCACCGCCAGCATGGCGTTGCTTTTCGGGACATAGATCTGCCCCATCTCCTCGGCGCTGGTGTGGCGGATTTCCATACGCGGCAGCTGGCCCAGCTGCACGGCCTGCTGGGTGATGGAAAAGACCCCCGAAATGACGGCCTGCGAGGCGATGATGGTGGCGATGGTCGCCAGCACCACCATGGGATAATGCAGCCAGCCTGGTACCAGCGCGTAAAACAGGAAGGGCGCGGCGGAAGGGTTGGACAAAAGCAGCGCGCCCTGGCCGAAATAATTCAGCACCAATGCGGGAAAGGCGAAATACAGCCAGGCCCAGCGGATCGCCTTGGCACCGAAATGGCCCATGTCGGCGTACAGCGCTTCGCAGCCGGTCACCGCCAAGACCACCGAGCCTAGCGCCACAAAGGCGGTCCAGGGCTCGCTGCCGAAAAGCCTGAAAGCGTAAACCGGATTGGCGGCCAGGAGAATTTGCGGCTGCTTGGCGATTTCCAATCCGCCCAGCACCGCCAGCACGATGAACCACACCACCATCACCGGGCCGAAAACCTTGCCGATTTTTTCGGTGCCGCGATTCTGCAGCAGGAACAGCACCACCAGGATCACAAGGGTTATGGGCATGATCCAGGGCCTGAAGGCATCCGACGCCCCCAGTCCTTCCACGGCGGACAAAACCGAAATTGCCGGCGTCAGCATGCCGTCACCGTAAAACAGAGCCAGTCCCATCAACGCCGCAAGGCCGATGGCCGTCTTGGCCGGGCGCGAGACCGGGGCGCGATGCGCCAGCGCCGCCAGCGCCATCACCCCGCCTTCGCCATTGTTGTCGGCGCGCATGATGAAGCCGACATATTTGACGGTCACCACGATCACCAGCGCCCAGAAGATCAGGGACAATGCGCCATAGACGGCGGCCGGGCTGGCGGCATGGCCGCCCACCGCAAGCGCGGATTCGCGCATGGCATAAAGAGGGCTGGTGCCGATATCGCCAAACACGACGCCGAGGGCGCCCAGCGTCAGCCCCAAAGTACGGCGGAAAGGAACGTCGGCGTCTTGCTTCAAGGTCAGATGGCGATTTGGGTACCCAGCTCCACCACACGGTTGGTCGGCAGGTGATAGAAGCGGGCCGGCGATAGCGCGTTGGACGCCATAGCACGATAGAGCTTGTTGCGCCAGGAACCCAGCTCGGACCGCTCGGCCGGCACCAGAGTTTCCCGCCCGATGAAAAAAGTGGCGGTGTCCACGTCCATGGCCAGTCCGAAGCGGCGCGCCTCGCGCAAGGCTTGGGGAACGTCTGGGGTCTCGAAAAAGCCGTGATGCACCCGCACGGCGTAAAAGCCTTTGCCCAGCTTTTCCACCTCAAGCCGCTGGTCGGGCGGGACCACCGGCGTGTCCTCGACCGCGACATTGACGATGACGACCCGCTCGTGCAGCACCTTGTTGTGCTTGAGATTGTGCAGCAGCGCGCCCGGAACGATGTCGGTACGCGACGACAAGAACACCCCCAGGCCGGCGACACGGGTGGTGCTCTTGTCGGCACGCTCCAAAAACAGGGACAGCGGCAGGGATTCGGACCGCACCTTTTCCAGATGGACCCGGCGGCCGCGCCGCCAGGTATCCATGCCGATGAAGACACAGGCGGCGATGAACAAGGGCAGCCAGCCGCCTTCCGGCACTTTCAGGCTGTTGGAGACGAAGAAGATGACGTCGCTGATGCCCATGGCGCCGAACAGGGTGATGACCAGATAGAGCGGCCAGCGCCATTGCTTGCCGGCCACGATGGAGGCGTTGAAGGTATCGATCACCATCACGCCGGTGACCGCAATGCCATAGGCCGCGGTCAGGGCATCGGAGCTTTTGAAAATCAGCACAATCAGCACCACCCACACCGCCAGAAAAGTGTTCATGCGCGGCACAAAGATCTGGCCATAGTCGGTGGCGCTGGTATGGCGGATTTCCATGCGCGGCAGCTGGCCCAGCTGCACCGCCTGTTGGGTCATGGAAAAGACGCCGGTGATCACCGCCTGGCTGGCGATGACGGCGGCCAAGGTTGCCAGCAGCACGACCGGCATGTGCGCCCAATGGGGGATCACCGAAAAGAAGGCGATAGAGGCCTGTTCGGGATGGCGCAACAAGGCCGCGCCCTGGCCGAAATAATTCAGCAGCAAGGCGGGAAGGGCTATGAACAGCCAGGCATATTGGATGGGCTTGCGTCCGAAATGGCCCATATCGGCGTACAGCGCCTCGCAGCCGGTCACCGCCAACACCACCGCGCCCAGGGAAATGAACGCCACCCAGGGCGCATGCAGGAACATCAACAGCGCATACCAGGGATTGATTGCCGTCAAGATGGCGGGCGTGTCCAGCAGCGATGCCAGGCCGAAGGCGCCCAACACCAGGAACCACAGCAGCATCACCGGTCCGAACAGCTTTCCGATGCGGTGGGTGCCATGGCTTTGAAACAGGAACAGGCCGACCAGAATGGCAAGCGCCAATGGCACGACCAGCGGCGCAAAGGTACTGCTCTCCACCTTCAATCCTTCCACCGCGGACAGGACCGTAACGGCGGGCGTCAACATGCCGTCGCCGAAAAACAGCGCCAAGCCGACAATGGCGCCGATGCCGATGGTGGCTTTTATCCTGCGTGTCATGCCGGGCGAGCGGTGCGCCAACGCGGCCAGTGCCAGCGTTCCGCCCTCGCCGTCATTGTCGGCCCGCATGATGATGAGGACGTATTTGACCGTCACCACCAGGATCAGCGCCCAGAAGATCATGGACAGCGAGCCCATCACCGCGACATGGTTGGGAAGGCCGCCTTCGGTGGCAAGCACCGTGGCGCGCAACGCATAGAGTGGGGACGTGCCGATATCGCCGAAGACCACGCCCAGCGCGCCCAGCATCAGTCCCAGCAGGTTGCGACGGTCGTTGGCGGGTGCTTCGCCGTCAGCCGGACTTTGCGGCGCGTCCGCCAGCGGGTCGCCCGCCGGGCTTTGCATCGATGGCAAGGGCTCGGGAGGACGGGCGCTCACGGATGGGTGCTGCAGTCTTGCATCAGAAGGAAACGCCGCCCCGTTGTCCTGGTTTTGTCGGCTTGGTTGTCCCGCAGGTTCCAAAGCTGGGCGCGACCATAGGCTCTACCCATTCCCGCTCCCAGGTGGGAGAGGCAGAATAGCGCAGGAACGGAACAAATATCAGGCTTGGCTAATAAATTTCGCCAGTCAGCGCGGTCGCGCCCTTAGGCGGGCCGCCATTTTCCACCGTCGGGCCAGGTTGGTCGCCAAGTGGGTCGTCAGGTTGGTCTTCCTGCGGATGTTCGCCGGGAGCAGAGCCGATAAAGCCCTGCACGGGATAGAGTCTTGTGCCCCAGCCACCGGTTTTGAGGTTGTAAACGCGCACCAGCGACCAATCATTGTCGCTGCTCACATCCTCGACCGGATTGTTGACATAGATCGAGCCGTCATCCAGCCAGTTGGCGTGATCCACTCGGATCTCGCGCGGGCCCACCACACGGCGCACCACCGCCAGATGCGCGCGCTCGGTGCCGGCATACTTGTTCAGCACCATCACCGTGCCGGGCTCGGGCATGGCCCCTCGGGAATATTTCCCCGCCGCCTGGTCCCACCAGGTATAGGCATCGCCGTAGATCTTGATACCGGAATGTTCCCGCACATAGGGCACGCATTGCAGCGGCTTGTGGCCGTCATTCTTCACAACCGTGCGGCCGGATTCGCGCGGCATGGGATTTTGCCCGTAATCCATTTCGCTGGTGGCGCAGCCTTCCAGGCTGAATGCGAGCATCGCCGCCGCCGCCAGTTTGCATATCGCGCGCATACCAGAACCCTCAGCCCCGTACAAAGCTACGCTCAGGCCGTTCAAAGCGGCGT
Organism: Rhizomicrobium sp.; assembly: GCA_036270435.1. Taxonomy (GTDB): domain Bacteria; phylum Pseudomonadota; class Alphaproteobacteria; order Micropepsales; family Micropepsaceae; genus Rhizomicrobium. The sequence continues at coordinate 11,587 of DATBCP010000312.1, forward strand.
TAAGATCGACCGTTCAAAACGAATCGCATCCCCTTAGGGCGCCGCTAACCTTATTTTCTCAGGCCACGCCCGGTTCTGGCAAGGCCGTTACTCACCAGGCGTAATTTGCTGGCGCACCGCGCGCGGCGCAATCGCGCCCATGGCGCCGATCGAGACCAAGCCGGAGACGGCGAAAAAGAAGAACAGCGCGCTCCAATTGGACTCGGCAAAGGCAAAGACCGGCAGCACCACGCCCACCACCAG
>DATBCP010000313.1:0-25609 GCA_036270435.1 Rhizomicrobium sp.
AGGACGGGGCTGATTTTCAGCCCGTGCTTTTCGATACGGTTCGACATGGGGTTGGCGCTTTTTGGTGGGTGAGTGATCAGCCTAATGGCCCGGGCAGTTGGGGTCAAAATGAAAAGGGTCCTGATGGTGTGGCGACGCCACCCATCAGGACGCCGCGAGCCGTGGACTAGCGACAGCGTAGTGTCCACGCGAGGCGAATCGGACCTGACAGGTCCGGCCTTTCGCATGGAACACCTGGCCCGTCACATGCCTGGCATGGGGGGCACGGACCAGGGAATGACATAGGCCTGCAGCATGACGAAAAGCCCAACCATCGCACCCCAGAACACGGCGTAAGGAAAGACGAAGCGCAGGATCTTGCCCTCGCTGCCTTGCCAGCCGGTCGCCGCCACCGCGATGACGATGGAGGCAATGGCGATAATCTTGCCCATGCAGCCGCCGGTGGAATTGGCGGCCGCCATCAGCACCGGATTGAAGCCCGCCTGATGTGCGGCCACCACCTGAAGGCCGCCGAACAGCACATTGGCCGAGGTGTCTGAGCCGGTCGCCGCCACCCCCAGCCATCCCAGCACGGCGCTGAAGAAGGGAAAGAGCGCGCCGGTGGCCGCGAAAGCCAGGCCGAGCGTCGCCTGAATGCCCGAGGACCCCGTCAGGGTGGCCAGCGACAGCATCAAGGTGATGGTGATCAGCGCGAAACGCACCGCATAGATGGTCCTGAACCAGCGCGTCACCAGTGCCACCGGCGAGAAGCCCATCAACAGGCCCGCGATGATGCCCGACACCAGCACGCCGGTTCCCGAATAGGTGAGGAACGAGAATATGAAGACGCCGGCCTGTGCCGTGGGGGCGCGCACCACCGGCGGCATCGCCATGACCATCTTGTCCAGGCCGGGAATGGGGAACTTCGGCGCGAACAGCACGGCGGCGATATGCTTCCAATAGTCCGTTGCCCAGAAGGCCAGGACGACGCAGAGGATGACCCAGGGCAACCAGGCATCGAACACTTGTTTGCCGCTGGGCAACGCCTCCAGGGGCGCGGGCGGCCGCATGTCGCTATGGCTGTTGTCGGCATAGCGCGCGGTTGGATCGGTCAGGATTTCCGCCGGTTTCCAGACGCGCAGGAACATGACCATGCAGGCCAATGAAATGCCGCCGGCCGCCACGTCCACGATGAAGGGGCTGACATAATAGGAGAAGATGAATTGCGGGATGGAGAAGGACAATGCCGCCACCAGGATCGCGGGCGTCACGGCAAACGTCTTTTTCCAGCCGCAGAACACCCACAGCATGAAGAAGGGCATCAGGAAGGAAAAAGGCACCGACTGGATGCCGATCGCCTTGCCCAGGGTCGCGGTGTCGATGCCGGAAGAGGCGGACAGGCCGATGATCGGCGCTCCGATGGCGCCGAACGCCACGGTGGCGGTGTTGGCGAACAGCGCCATGGCCGCCGAGGTCAGCGGCGAAAAGCCCAGTCCCATCATCATGGCTGCGCAGACGGCGACCGGGGTGCCGAAACCGGCCGCGCCTTCAAAGAAGGCGCCGAAGCAGAAGCAGATCAAAAGGATCTGCAGCCGCCGATCGGCCGTGAGGCGGCCCAGCGAATGCTGGAACACCGCGAACAGGCCTTTTTCGACGGTCAGGCGATAGAGGAAGAGCACGTTCAGGATGATCCAGCCGATCTTGCAGAACCCGTCTACGGCGCCCAGGGCCGCCGATTTGACGGCCATTTCCATCGGCATGGTGAAGACATAGACCGCCACCAGGATGGTCAGGACCAGCGCGATGGCCGCCGCCCAATAGGTCTTCACCTTGTTGGAAGCGATCATCCCCAGCAACAGCACGATCGGCAGGGCCGCGACCGCGGTGGACAGGAACTTGTTGTTCAGCGGGTCATAGACTTGATGCCAGATTTCCATAAGCGCATTCCCCTCTTCGGCCCGGTTAAGCCGGTTCCCTTGATTGTGGCCGACCTTAGAGCAGGAAAATGCCCCGTGTCATGCGGTCGAAGGCCATTTTATGAAGAAATCCCGGGAGTTAGCTGCTGCAGCGCAACATTCCCGCCCGGCCCTGCGTCTCAGACGTTCCAGGTAGAGGCCACGTGCTCGGGATCTTCCTGTGAATTCCGTTCCGACATCAGGAAGGTGTAGTAGCCGCAAGACCCGCCAGGATAATCGCGGCAGATAGCCGGCCGGGCCGTGTAGATCGTGCAGCGGCGCTTATCGGTGTCGAAGAAGCGGCAGATCTTGCCGAAATATTGGTCGGCCTTGCGCCGCATGGCATAAGGCTCTTCGCCATCCACCTTGGTAAACTTCTTGCGTGCCGCCTCGAAGCTGAGGCCGAAATGATCGGCCAGCCGCTGTACGTCGTGCTTTTTCAGCGGGATCAGGGGATAGGAGCAGCAATAGCCCGGACATTTCGCACAATTATAAGATACCACCGGGGACCGCCTGAAAATCGCTGCAATGCCTCTGTTAGCATGAACGCGCGGGCGCGCCATGTGGCTCCCCGCAATGGCGACGCCGTGACGCGTACCCCTCTTGCGCTCAGGCCTATCAATTGTATCAAGGAGCAATGGCCAACAAGCCGATCTTCTTCGACGCCTCCGGACGACGCGCCGCCCGTATCAAGATATTGGCCTGGGCCGCCGGCCTGTCCCTCTTGGTCATATCGGTGGGCTTTGCCGCCAGCCTGATGCTGGCGCCCCCGGTCAGGGGGCTGGTTTTCCCGCAACGGGCGGCACCGGCGCCTTTGCTCAAGCGCGCCCAGAAGCCCGGCCTGCTGGCCCGCGCCGAACGGCTTGCCACGGCGGCACGCAAACGGCGGCTGGAAGAAATCGCAAGGTTGCGCCGGGCCCAGAGTGCGCTGCCCAGCCGGGACCTGCCCGCCATTCTTAAGCCGCAGGACGGGCGCTCGCTGGCGATCGGCTTTTATACCAATTGGGGCGGCCAGGATGATCCGAGCTGGTCGTCGCTCAAGCGCTCGCTGAAACAGCTGGACTGGGTGGTGCCGAGCTGGATGGAACTGACCGGCCCGGACCTGGAATTCCGGACCACGCTCGACCGGCGGGCCCTGGGTTTCATCCGCGCCAACAAGCCCGGCGTCGCCATCCTGCCGTTGATCCAGAATGCCACCAGCGGAGCCTTCGACGGCCCCGGCATCGCCAGGTTGCTGGCGGACCGCGCCCGCGCCGACAAGCTGTTGGACGGGATCATCGCCTTCGTCGCCGCCAACAAGCTGCAGGGCGTGACCGTGGATTTCGAGGAATTGCCCAAGAGCGCGCACAAAGACCTGGAGGATTTTCTGTCCCGCATGTCGGCGGCCTTTGCGCCGCATGACTGGATCATCGCCCAGGCTGCGCCCTTCGATGACGATGAATGGCCCTATCAGACTTATGCCAATATCGTCGACTACACCATGCTGATGGCGTTCGATCAGGTGGACGATTCCGGGCCGCCAGGCTCGATCGCCGGCGAGGACTGGTACGAAAAGACGCTGGACAAGCGCATGCGCCAGCTTCCCGCAGATTCCACCGTCGTGGTCATCGGCTCCTGGGCCTATGACTGGCCGCAAGGAAAGCGGGCGGCGAATTTCAGTTTTGAGACCGCCATGGGCATGGCGCGCGATGACAGCGCCACGGTGCTGTTCGATCCCGCCAGCAACAATCCGCATTTCAATTATGAGGATGATGACGGCACCACGCACCAGGTCTGGTTCCTGGACGGGGTGACGGCCTTCAACCAGATCCATGCCGCCGATCCCTATCGTCCGGCCGGCTATGCGCTGTGGCGGCTGGGTTCGGAAGACCCCTCCATCCTGCCTCTGATGGGGCGGCCCTATGATCAGCCCGCGCCCGCCAGCCTCAGGCACATCCCAAACGATACCGAAGATCCCGATTACGTCGGCGACGGCGAAATCCTCAAGATCGAGTCCGGCCCCTCCGTCGGTGTTCGCACCTTGGCCATCGAGGGTTCGACCGGCGATATCGTCGACGAACGCTATGACAGCCTGCCCACCAGCTATGTGATCCGCAAGGTTGGCAGTGTGCCGGGCAAGCTGGTGCTGACCTTCGATGACGGGCCCGATCCGGAATGGACGCCGGCGATTTTGGATATCCTGAAGGAAAAGAAAGTGCCCGCCACTTTCTTCATGATCGGCTCCAATATGGAGGCGCATCCCGGCCTGGTGCAACGGGTGATGGAAGAGGGCCATGAAGTCGGCAACCACACCTACACTCATCCCAACCTGGCGGACATCCCGCCCGCCGCCGTCAAGCTGGAGCTGAATGCCAGCCAGCGGCTGTTTCAGGCGCTGACCGGGCGTTCGATGCGCTTCTTCCGCTCGCCTTACCTGACCGACGCCAACCCATCCGACACCGACGAATTGGAGCCGATCGAGCAGGCCCAGGCCTTGGGCTATATCGAGGTCACCGCCAACCTCGATACGCTGGACTGGCAACAGTTGTCGGTCGATCAGATGATGACTCTGGTTTTCAAGGCCCTCGACAGCCCCAATCCCAATCTGCGCGGCAATGTGGTGCTGATGCATGATTCCGGCGGCGACCGCAGCAAGACCCTGGTGCTCCTGCCCAAGCTGATCGACGCCCTGCGCGCCAGGGGCTATAGCTTCGTGCCGCTGTCGGAGCTGGCCGGCTTCAAACGCGACGATGTGATGCCGCGCCTGCCGGTCACCATGTCGCTCTATGCCGACCGGGCGGTGTTCCTCACCCTGAGCTATGTGGCGCAGTTCCTTTATTACTGCTTCCTTGGCGCCATCGTGCTGGGCGTGGCGCGGCTGTTTGTGCTGGCGGGGCTGGCGCTGTGGAAGCGCGCCAAGGGCGACGGTACGCCGATGCCGGGCACAGGCGAGCCGCAACCCGTGACCGTGCTGATTCCGGCGTTCAATGAAGAGAAAGTGATCGTCACCACCATCGAGCGGATCTTGGCCAGCGATTATCCCAACCTGGAAGTGCTGGTGATCGATGACGGGTCCAAGGATCACACCGCCTATATCACGCGCTCCCATTTCATGAAGGAGCCGCGGGTCGGCGTGATCTCCATACCCAATGGCGGCAAGGCCAATGCGCTCAATGTGGGACTGGCCAATGCCAAGGGCGAGGTGGTGGTGGCATTGGACGCCGACACCCAGTTCGAAAAGACCACCATCTCGCGGCTGGTGCGCTGGTTCACCGATCCCGCCATCGGGGCGGTGGCAGGCAATGCCAAGGTGGGCAACCGCATCAACATGATCACCTGCTGGCAGGCGCTGGAATATATCGTGGCGCAGAATCTGGAGCGGCGCGCGCTATCGGCGCTGGATACGCTCACCGTGGTGCCGGGGGCGGTGGGCGCCTGGCGGCGCGACGTGCTGCTGGAGATCGGCGGCTTTCCGGCCGATACCTTGGCGGAAGACCAGGACCTGACCATCGCCATCCAGACCCAGGGTTACGCCGTGCATTTCGATTCCACGGCCATCGCCTGGACCGAAGCCCCCGCCACGGTCAAGGGCCTGGCCAAGCAACGCTTCCGCTGGGCCTATGGCACCTTGCAATGCCTGTGGAAGTATCGGGGCATCACCTTCAATCCCGCCTATGGCGAGCTGGGCCTGGTGGCGCTGCCCCAGGTGTGGCTGTTCCAGATCCTGCTGACCACGCTGGCGCCCGTCGCCGATCTCTTGCTGCTGTGGCAGCTGGTCGGCGAATATATCAACTACACCCAGCATGTCGGCACGTATACCGGCGACAATCTCAAGATCGTGGGTCTCTATTATGCGGTCTTCATTGTGGTGGACCTGCTGGCGGCGATGACGGGTTTCGTGCTGGAAAAGGGTGAGGATTGGCGGCTGCTTTTGTGGCTGCCGCTGCAACGCTTCGGCTATCGCCAGATCATGTATTACGTGGTGCTGCGCTCGCTATGGACGGCGCTGCGCGGCCCGTTCGTCGGCTGGGGAAAATTGGAGCGCCACGGCACGGTCAGGGCCAGAGCTTAAAATGAGGGCGTGAAAAAACTGCCGTTATCGTCGCTGTGATCGACGCGATAGTGCTTTTCGATTCTCCCGCGCACCGGGCTCAAGCCGTCCAAGTCTTGCAATTGCAGCACGGCGAAATGATGCGCCGCGATCATCTGCGCCAGGCTTGCGGAATCGCGGGCCCCCGTCTTGATCTGTTCGCCGGCATTGAAGACGTCCACTTCGGCGCCCTTGCCGGCCCATAGGCAGAGCGAGAGCTGATCGCACAGGGCCGGACCGGGATGGGAGCTGAGAAAGGCGATGTCGCGCGCCGACTGCTTTCGGAAATCCGGCGTGAAGAAGAAATTGTTGTCGTGAAAGTTCGCGATCAGGAACAAGGGCAGGGGCAAAGCGCAAAGCGCGGCGCGCGCGCTATTTGTTTCGGCGATCGCGCCCACGGCAAAGGCGCAGGCCAGGGCCAGGTCAAAAAAGATATTCACATCCACGCCATCGCCCGCCGAGAACACCAACCCCACAGCCAATGCCGCTGCGACATAGATCAGACAGAAATCGCGTCTTGCATTCCGCAGCAGGACCAGAACCGCCAAGGGCAGCACGGCCCACCACAGATGGCCGATGGCGCCTTCAACGTTGGCCAATGACTTGAGCCGCGGCGAGGCCACCACCGCCAGCAGGTCCACCCCATAGAACCAGCGAAACAGGACAAGCCCCAGGACGGCAAATCCAAGGCCCGACAGGGTGAAACGCAAACCCTGGCGTCGGTCCCGCCGCCAAAGCCAAAATGCGGCTGCCAGCGGCAAGGCCAGAAGATTGTGTTTCAGGAACAGGCTTGCCGCGAAGACCGCGCCGCTTGCCAAGGGACGCTCCCGCAACAACAGCAACAAAGCGAAAAGCTGCACGGCATGGCCCAGGAGCTGGGGATCGTCCATGCCGACATAATCGCTGGCGATCAAAAGCGTGGCGGCGAAGAACAGGGTGGCGGCCCACGCCGCATGGGCGCTCAACCCCCGTTGCCGCACCACCAGCGCGACGCCCGCGCAGCTTGCCAGGAAAGCGAACAGCGACAGGATGCGTCCGGCGATGACGGCATCGCCTGTCACCGGCGTCAGCGCCGCCACCAGGTAAAAAGACAGCGGCGGATAGTTGTTGACCATCAGGCTCTGCGGCGGCGGATAGAGCGCATGGCCGCCCAGCAGCGACAGCGCATGGGCCGCGTTCCAGCCTTCGTTGGGATCCAGCGGCGCCAGGACCGCGATTGCCATGGTATTGCGCGCCAGCAGGAAAAGCGTCAGCAGCGCCAGAATGCCCCATAGCAGCGTGGCGCAAAGCGCTTTCATGCCCGGCAACTCTGATCGGGAACGATGTCATAGAAGGAAAAGAAACTGCCATCCTGGCGCAAGCGCAGCATGGGGGGCACCGGCGTGCGCTTGCCGCCCAGCTGCACCACCACCGCAATGTCGAAATGGCATTGGAAGTGGTTGAGATAGGGCACGGTCTCGCGCATCTCCGGGTCCGCGTCCAGTTTGCCTTGTGCCAGATATGTCAGTTCGTCCACATCCGGCGGCGAACCCTGTTCCGCCGTCTGGGCGGCATAGCGTGCATAGGGCTCGTTCCATTGCACCACATGCTGCCCCTTGGTGGTGAACAGCAGCGGAGTGAAGACGCCGCGTTCGGGAATGGCGAATTCCGCCATATGCCAATAGGGCTGGTCGGCGCGATCGCCGATGGCGTTGCCGTCGAGCACGGTCAACAGGCGCGAGCCCCGCGGTATCTCCTCCAGCGCCGCCTGGAATTCGCGATATTGCCGGTCATAGCCCAACCAGTTCTGGGTCAAGCGAATGGCGTTATACGCGATCATCGCCAAGGCCAGGCCCGCAAGGCCCGCGCGCACCGGCGGCTTCATGCGAAATTCGGTCGCGGCAAACAGCATGGCGCCGAACACGGCTGGCAGCCGCAGATGCACCGCCCAGCCGCCCAGCGCCCATTCCGGCGCCCCCACCGCGCCGACCAACAACAGGCCCAGCGTGCCCCACATGGCGGGATGCAGCCGCGCCTTGCGGAAAACAAGTGCCAGCCCCAACCCGCCGAACAACAGGAGGGTGACGACATAGTCGCTATTGTCGAAAGAGTATTCCACCAGGCTCTCGAACCGGTCCAGCAGCGTGTCCATCAGGTTGAATTCGACATCGCTCCCGCCCGCGCTGCCCGGCTTGAGAAGCACAAAGGCCAGCAGGGCGGGGACATAGAGCAAGACCAGGCGCGTGGCACGCTTGAGCAGCAGGGCCGTATCGCGGTTGTCGGCGCGGATGAATTGCGCGGTTTCAAAGCCGATCAGCATCAGCAGCAGGCTGGCCGCGGCGAAGATATGGCAGAAATAGAGAATGGTGACGGCGAGCGCGAAGCCAAGAATGCGGAGCGCGTTGTTACGATTCTCTGTCGCGATCCAGGCCGCGAAGATGGCAAAGCTGAGGCCGGAGGCAAAATAATAGTTGAAAAAGCCCCAGATGAAATTGGCATTGTAGGCGAAGAAGGAGCCGAACAAGGGCGCGATGCCGACGCGGCCGTAAAGGGCGCGGTGAACCGCGCCCGGCCCCGCGATCCAAAGAAAGAGCGCCAGGGTGAGGAATAGCTTGGTCGCCGCCACCACGCCGGTCAGCTGCGCCAACAGCGGCACCAGGATTTCCGATGCCAGATTGGGCACGAAGCTCCATTGCAAGTGGTAGAAGGCATTGCCGCCCGGCATGCCATGATGGAACGTGCCCTGCTCGATCAGCGCAAAGCTCGCCAGGTGTGCCGGATAATCGGGCATGGCTGGCGCCCACACAGTCCATAACGGGGTCGCCAGCATCAGGGTGGCGGCGATCAAGGTGAATCCCGTCCAGTGTCTGGGTGCTCTCTCCCGCTCCCATCCCATCCGTGCTTAATCCCATCTCGCCGGGGTCTTTTGCGTCGTAAGTTCGTCGCGCCTTCGCTCATGTACTTCTTGTACACATCGCTCGGCGCTCCTGCTTACGCCGCAAAATCCCTCCGGCGCAGCAACCTGCTCTAGGCTGGTATTAGCGCAATCGCGCCTTCAATGAAAATCCCGCGACGGAGGCAGGATTCGGACATCTCGTGGATGATGATGGACAGGCTTGTGCGCCGGCAGGGCCGCCCCCGCCAAGAGACGCAGGTCGGCGCTGCGATCGATCAGTCTTTCGGCCATCAGATGGACCACGCCTTCCGGGCTTTTCTGCACCTTGCCTTCTGCCAGAAGCAGGCGCGCGCCCATCACCTCCTTGCGGAACAGTGCGAAGGTCCGGGCCCAGACCACCACATTGCACACACCGGTCTCATCACTGAGGGTGATGAAAATGGCGCTGCCTTCACCCGGCCGCTGGCGCACCAACACCACACCGGCACAGCGTACAGGCGCGCCATCGGCCAGTTCGCCCACCCCCTTGCAGGAGACGAGGCCTTCGCTTTCAAAGATGGGGCGCAGAAACTGGGTGGGATAGGCTTTGAGCGACAGGCGCGTGGTCTGGTAGTCCGCCAACACCTGTTCGCTGAGCGGCATCAAGGGCAGGGGCGCGATGGTCTCCGCACCCAGTTCCGGGGTGGCGCCCCGGTTTCCTTCATGGGCAAAGAGCGGCAATGGTTTGTCGTCGGGCAGGCGGCGCACCGCCCACAAGCCTTCGCGCCGGTCCAATCCGAAGCCGCGAAAGGCATCGGCTTCTGCCAACGTGACCAAGGCCCGTTTGGACAGGCTGGTGCGGCGCGTGAAATCGGCGAAATCGCGATAGCCATAGCCGCGCCCGTTCATGATGGCGCGGGCGTCATCCTCGCGGAAGCCATCGATCTGGCGAAAACCCAGCCTCAGGCACAACAGGCCTTTTTCGTTGCGCTCCAAGGTGCAATCCCAGTCGCTGAAAGCCGCATCCGGCGCCAGTACCGGCACGTCATGCTCGCGGGCACAGCGCACGATCTCGGCGGGCGCATAAAAACCCATGGGCTGGGAATTGAGCAGCGCGGCGGCAAAGGCGCACGCGTGGTGTTTCTTGATCCAGGCGGAAACATAGACCAGGAGCGCAAAACTGGCGGCATGGCTTTCGGGAAATCCGTAGGAACCGAAGCCCTTGATCTGTTCGAAACAGGATTCGGCAAAAGCCTTGTCATAGCCGCGCGCCGTCATGCGGGTGATGAACTTCTCCTGAAAGCTGCCGATGGTGCCGAGATGACGGAAGGTGGCCATGGCGCGCCGCAGGCCATTGGCTTCATCGGGGGTGAATTTGGCGGCGACAATGGCCAGCCGCATCGCCTGTTCCTGGAACAGCGGCACGCCCTTGGTCTTTTTGAGCAGCTCATACAGCTCATCGGGCGGGCCGTGATCGGGGTGCGGCGAGGGAAATTTGATCAGGGACGGGTTGGCGCGGCGCTTGAGATAGGGATGCACCATGCCGCCCTGGATGGGGCCGGGCCGCACGATCGCCACTTCCACCACCAGGTCGTAGAATTCGCGGGGGCGAAGCCGCGGCAGCATGTTCATCTGGGCGCGGCTTTCCACCTGGAACACGCCGATGGCGTCGGCCTCGCACAGCATGTCGTAAACCTGCGGATCCCTTTGGGGCACGGTGGCAAGGGTGAGCTTTTTCTCGTCTCCCGTCTTGGGATATGCATGGATCAGGTCGAAGGCCTTGCGGATGCAGGTCAGCATGCCCAACGCCAGCACATCGACCTTCATGATCGCCAAAGTGTCGAGATCGTCCTTGTCCCATTCGATGAAATAACGGTCGTCCATGGCGGCGGGACCGATCGGCACGGTCCAATCCAGCTTGTAGCGGGCCAGCACAAAGCCGCCGACATGCTGGGAAAGGTGGCGGGGAAAACCCATCAACCGGTTGGCGAAGAAAACCGCGCGCTCCACCGCTTCATTGGCCGGATCGCATTCGCCTTGTCGCACCTGATGCTCTTCCAATTCATCGCCATGATGACCCCATACCGTATCGGCCAGCTTGCCGGTGACGTCTTCGGTCAGGCCGAACACTTTGCCGACCTCGCGGATGGCGCTGCGCGGGCGGTAGTGAATGACGGTGGCGGTCAAGGCGGCGCGGCGGTGGCCATAGCGTTTGTAGATATATTGGATGACCTCCTCGCGCCGCTCATGCTCGAAATCCACATCGATATCGGGCGGCTCGCGCCTTTCGGTATTGAGAAAGCGCTCGAACAGCACGTCGATCTCGCATGGATCCACCGAGGTGATGGCCAGGGCATAGCAGACCACGGAATTGGCGGCCGAGCCGCGCCCCTGGCAGAGAATGCCCTGGCCGCGGGCGAATTTCACAATGTCATGGACGGTGAGGAAGTAATGCGCGATATGGCCTTCGGCGATGAAGCGCAGTTCCTTTTCCGCCAGCTCGGCGACATGCGGCGGCACGCCCTGCGGATAGCGCCATTTCAGTCCCGCTTCGGTCAGATCGCGCAGATGCTGGTCGGCCGTCTTGCCGCGAGGTACCGGTTCGCGCGGATAGCGTTGGCCCAGCTCGGCCAGGCTGAAGGTGATCTTATCGGCAAAGCGCAGACTTTCCGCCACCGCTTCCGGACAGGTGCGAAACAGATGCGCCATGTCTGACGCCGGTTTCAAATGGCGCTCGGCATTGGCCTGAAGCCGCGTGCCTGCTTCTTTCAATGTCACATGCTCGCGGATGCAGGTCACCACATCCTGCAGGTCGCGGCGTTCCGGGTGGTGATAAAGCACGTCATTGACGGCGATCAGCTTCACGCGGGCGGTTTGGGCGATTTGTTCGAGATCGCGCAGCCGGCGGCGGTCTTCGCCGGTATAGAGCATGGAGGCCGCCAGCCAGATATCGTGTTTCAGGGCGGTGAGCACCGGCAGCGCCTGTTTGGGATCGGTCGGTGGCATGACGATCAAAAGCAGGCCGCGCCGGTTCTCGTGCAGGTCCGCGAAATCCAGCAGGCAATCGCCTTTTTCCGCCCTGAGCTTGCCGATGGACAAAAGACGACAGAGCCAGCCATAGGCTTTGCGGTTTTTCGGGTATGCCAGGATGTCCGGCGTGCCATCACGAAAGACCAGCCGCGCACCGACCAGAAGCTTGGGCGGGTGGGGGAGTTTCTTCCACTGCTCATAGGCGCGCACCACCCCCGCCAGGCTGTTGCGGTCGGCAATGCCGATAGCGGCATGACCCAATTGCGCCGCCCGTTCGACAAATTCCTTGGGATGCGAGGCGCCGCGCAGAAACGAGAAGTTGGTGGTGACGGCCAGTTCCGCGTAGCTCATGCCCCCACCCGTGAGGGTCCATTCCGCCCTTTTCTAAAGTGCAGGGGAAAATGAAAAGCGAATGGCGGAATGGCCCGACGGGTCATCATGAAAACAGGCCTTGTAAGTACCAGCGTGGGGCAAATCCGGCCTGGCGATAAAGGCCATCGCGATATAGCCAGAAACGCTGGCCGTCTTTGGTCTCAACCCGGAAATAGTCTCGCGTGAGGCCTGGTTTATTTTGCTCGCTCGTCCGTACGCTGTCGCTACGGACCGCACGGACGCTCTTCCTCCACCACTCCATGGCGATGCGTTCGGGACCTTCGGCGCGGGCGACTTCGTGCAGGCATTGCCGCCAGCGGAAGCGGCTGGGCGGTCCGTCCGGCACCGACGCCAGGACCGAGGAAATTTCCTCCGGCTTTTGCAAGAGCCGCAAAGGCCGGCGGGGCGGATCGCCGGGCCGGCGCTTCAAACCCCAATCCTGTCCGGCGAAATCCTCATCCTGCGCCGGCACCGCCACAGAGGCCATTTCCGGGATATGCGTATTCTGCGGCACAAAGCGTTGCACCCGATGCTCGCCGAACTTGACCGACAGCCGGTCGCTCAGGAAGCGGATCTGGCGGCGGGCATTCTCACCGCTATCAAAGCTGACGGTGGCGGACCTGGTCTCTTCCGCCAACAGGGCCTCCAGCCGGATCAGGTCGAAGCCAAAGCCGGGATCCAGTGGATCGGCCAGCGCATCCAGCTTCTGGCGCAACAGAAGCAGCATGATTTTGGGATCGCGCAGCGGCTCGCCGGTCTTGACGGTGATCCGTTCCACCTTGCCGTCGGCGCGGAAGAAAACGGCCTCCAGCATCCGCGCGCCCTGGCCTTCGCGTTCCAGAATGCCGCACAAGGACCCAGCCAAAGTCAGCAGGGTTGCGGCAATGATCTCTTCTGTCACCACCGGATCGGCGAAATGCTGCTCGGCCATCATATCGGGCAGGGGACGGCGGGGCTGCAGCGGCTGGTCTGAAGCGCCCAGCATCACGCGCAGGCGGGTGACAAAATTCTTGCCCAGCCGTTCCGACAATTCGCTGTGCAAGCGTTCCGCCACTTGACCTATGGTCTTCAGGCCAGCATGGCGCAAGGCGCGCAGGGTTTTGTCGTCACAGTCCAGGGCGGTGATGGGAAGCGGCGCGATTTTGGCCGGTTCATCGCCGCAAGCGACGATGGCGCCGGGGACAAAACGGGCCAAGGCTCTTGCCGCCAGTGACGTACCGGCGATGGCGCCCTGTACGGCAAGGCCCAGACCGGCGATCTGCTGCGTCACCAGGGCCAGCATGGCGGCTTCTCCGCCAAAGAGATGCGATGCGCCGGTAACGTCCAAAAGCAAGCCATCGGGTGAATCCAGGCTGACCAAAGGCGTGAAGCGATCGCACCAGTCGGCAAAGGCTTCCAGCAATTGGGCATCGGCGCGTTCATCCGCCGGCAGGATGGCCAGCGGTTGCACCATGGCGCGCGCATTGGCCAAAGGCTGGCCTTTATAGAGTCCCAACTTCTGTGCCCGCGCTTCCAGGGCATAGACATAAAGCGCGTTGTTCGCCTTATGGCTGATGACCAGCGGGGCGCTAAAGTGCGACTTTCTGGAAAGCCGGTCGGTCGGCAGGCGCGCGAACCACAGCGCCAGGATCCGCCGTTTCGAAGCAGGCATGTTGCAGATTCCATTTCATGAAAAAACTTCCCAGCCCACCCGCACGATGGCGGGTGAGTTGTGCGTCAAAGACGGGATTGCCCCAATCATCGTCTCTGGCATCGGAAGGCACGCTCGCCACCTGCCAGCGCGTCAGCGCCGCGCTGGGCGCAAGCTGTGCGCCATGGCGCAAAAGAAGAGGGGTGACGCCGCTCTCTCCCGCCGCCAAAGAAAGCCGCCGGCTGGCCACCAGGTCCAGGCATTTGGGCATGCCTTCTATTTCCAGCAGCAAAGCCCCCACATGCGGACAGGCAAGAATGTCATTGGCGGCTGACAGGGCATCGGCGGCATTGCGAGTCCGTATCAGAATCAATTGCTGCGGATCGCCGCCCAGTTCCAGCAGCCCATGAGGCGACACCGCGCCATATTCCATCGCTTCATAGTCGGGCCGAATCCAAAAGAGGGGTTTGTTGCCGGTTGCCAGCAATGCCAGCAGCAGGGCAAAGCCGCCGGCGCTCCATCCCCTGGCGAAGACCTCGTGCAGGCAACCAGGCCGCAAGCCCCCACCCAACACGGCATCTGCCTGTGGATGACCGGTGGCCACTGGCTCCCGCTCGGGGGGCAGGCCATAACGCGCCAAGGAATGGCGCAATTCCGCCAGTTTTTCGCTTTTGTTCATGATACGTTCTATAATGCGCCAGACGGATTTGGAGTCAATTGCAATCCGCTTTTTGTGAATCATTCTCAAAATGCATGGACCCTCATTAAATTGACGCACACCTGGCATGTTGCGCCGCAACTGGTGACGTGCTCACATGCCGGGTAATTCTAATAAACATGTGTTTCCTGAGCCTTCCGCCGGAGGGCGGGGAACGCATGTCTGAGCGTGCGGTTGGGGTCAGATGGGTTTGCCTCCGAAACAGGGTCTTTATGACCCGATCAATGAGCATGACGCCTGCGGTGTTGGCTTTGTCGCCAATATCAAGGGCGCCAGATCGCATGAGATCATCGGGCTCGGCCTGCAGCTCTTGATCAACCTGGATCATCGCGGCGCGGTGGGCGCCGACCCCTTGGTGGGCGACGGCGCCGGCATCCTGATTCAGATTCCTGATCCTTTGCTCCGCGAATGGGCGAAAGAGACCGGCGTTACTTTGCCGCCGCCCGGTCAGTATGCGGTCGCCATGTGCTTTTTGCCGCGCGAGGCCAAGGCGCGCGAGATCGTGGTCAAGCAGTTCGAGCATTTCATCAAGGTGGAAGGCCAGAAGCTGCTGGGCTGGCGCGACGTGCCGACCGATCCCGCTGGCCTGGGCAAGACCGTGCTGGACGGCATGCCGCTGATCCGCCAGGCGATCATCGCCGCGGGCCCGCACACCAAGGGCCAGGACCAGTTCGAGCGCAAACTTTTGACCATCCGCAAGCAGGCGCAGAATCCGTTGGCCGAGCTTGCCAAGAAGCACAAGCTGCCGGCCATCCAGCAGCTTTACATCCCCAGCCTCTCCACCCGCACCGTGGTCTATAAGGGCCTGCTTTTGGCCCATGACGTGGGCCGCTTCTATCGCGACCTGCAAAATCCGCTCACGGTTTCGGCGGTGGCGCTGGTGCATCAGCGCTTTTCCACCAACACCTTCCCGTCCTGGAAGCTGGCCCATCCCTATCGCTTCATCGCCCATAATGGCGAGATCAACACGGTGCGCGGCAACGTCAACTGGATCAATGCGCGCCGCCGCGGCATGGAATCGGAATTGCTGGGCCCGGATCTCGACAAGATGTGGCCGCTGATTCCGCACGGCCAGTCCGACACCGCCTGCCTGGACAATGCGCTCGAACTCCTGGTCGCCGGCGGCTATCCGCTGGCCCATGCGGTGATGATGCTGATCCCGGAAGCCTGGGCCGGCAACAAAAGCATGGATCCCAAGCGCAAGGCTTTCTACGAATATCATGCCGCGCTGATGGAGCCCTGGGACGGTCCCGCCGCGATCGCCTTCACCGACGGCCGCCAGATCGGCTCCACTCTCGACCGCAATGGCCTTCGGCCCGCGCGCTATATCGTCACCGAGGATGATCTGGTGATCATGGCCTCGGAATCCGGCGTGATCCCGCTGCCGGAAGAAAAGATCAAGCGCAAATGGCGGCTGCAGCCCGGCAAGATGCTGCTGATCGACTTCGAGGAAGGCCGCATTGTCGAAGACGAAGAGATCAAGAAGAAATTCTCGGAAGCCGAGCCTTACGAGGAATGGCTGAAGTCCGCCCAGTTCAAGCTGGAAGACCTGCCCGACCTGCCGGAAGACATGAAGCCCGCGGCCAACGATCCGTCGCTGTTGCTCGACCGCCAGCAGGCTTTTGGCTACACCCAGGAAGACCTGCAATTCTTCCTGGAGCCGATGGCGACGGCGGGCGACGATCCGGTCGGCTCGATGGGCACAGACACACCCCTGGCGGTGCTCTCCAAAAAGCCCAAGCTGCTCTACAACTATTTCAAGCAGAACTTCGCCCAGGTCACCAATCCGCCGATCGATCCGATCCGCGAAGAGCTGGTGATGAGCCTGGTATCCATGATCGGTCCGCGTCCCAACCTGTTGGGACGCGATGCGGGCGCGCATAAGCGGCTGGAAGTCAGCCAACCGGTGCTGACCAATGCCGATGTGGAGAAGATCCGCTCCATCTCCACCCTGGTGGATGGCGCCTTCCGCACCGGCACCATCGACTGCACCTGGCCGGCCGGCGAAGGCGCCGAGGGGCTGTCGAACGCCATCCAGCGCATCTGCCTCAATGCCACCGATGCGGTCCTGGCCGACAATAACATCCTGATCCTGTCGGACCGCGCGGTGGGCGCCGACCGCATTGCCGTGCCGGCCTTGCTGGCGACGGCGGCGGTGCACCATCACCTGATCCGCCAGGGCCTGCGCATGCAGACCGGGATGGTGGTGGAAACCGGCGAGGCGCGGGAAGTGCATCACTTCTGCGTGCTGGCGGGCTATGGCGCTGAGGCGATCAACCCCTATCTGGCGTTCGAGACGCTGGAGCAGATCAGGGTCCACCAGGGTCTGTCACTCAAGCCTTACGAAGTCCAGAAGAACTACATCAAGGCGGTGGGCAAGGGCATCCTCAAGGTGATGTCCAAGATGGGCATCTCCACCTATCAGTCCTATTGCGGCGCGCAGATTTTCGACGCGGTGGGCCTGTCCACCGACCTGATCCAGAAGTTTTTCACCGGCACCGCCTCCACCATCGAGGGCATCGGCCTGAAGGAGATCGCCGAGGAATGCGTGCGCCGTCACCGCGACGCGTTCGGCGACAATCCGGTCTATCGCAACATGCTGGATGTGGGCGGCGACTATGCCTTCCGCCTGCGCGGCGAGGATCATGCCTGGACGCCGGACACGGTGTCGCGGCTCCAGCATGCGGTGCGCGGCAAGAACCCGGCCGAGTACAATCTCTTCGCGCAAGCGATCAACCAGCAGAGCGAGCGCCTGCTGACCCTGCGCGGCTTGATGGAGTTCAAGAATGACGGGCCCGGCGTGCCGCTGGACCAGGTCGAGCCGGCCTCGGATATCGTCAAGCGCTTCTCCACCGGCGCGATGAGCTTCGGCTCCATCAGCCGCGAAGCCCATACCAATTTGGCCATAGCCATGAACCGCATCGGCGGCCGCTCCAACACCGGCGAAGGCGGCGAGGAACCGGACCGTTTCAAGCCGCTGCCCAACGGCGATTCCATGCGCTCGGCGATCAAGCAGGTGGCGTCGGGGCGTTTCGGCGTCACCGCGGAATATCTGGTCAATGCCGACGACATCCAGATCAAGATGGCGCAGGGCGCCAAGCCCGGCGAAGGCGGTCAGCTGCCCGGCCACAAGGTGGACGCCAATATCGCCAAGGTGCGCCATTCCACGCCGGGCGTCGGCCTGATCTCGCCGCCGCCGCATCACGACATCTATTCCATCGAAGACCTGGCGCAGCTGATCCGCGACTTGAAGAGCGTCAATCAAAGGGCGCGCATCTCGGTCAAGCTGGTGTCGGAAGTGGGTGTGGGCACGGTTGCGGCCGGCGTTGCCAAATGCCGCGCCGACCATGTGACGATTTCCGGTTACGAGGGCGGCACCGGTGCCTCGCCGCTGACCTCGCTGACCCATGCCGGCAGCCCCTGTGAAATCGGCCTGGCGGAAACGCAACAGACCCTGGTGTTGAACGGTTTGCGCGGCCGCATCGCGGTGCAGGTTGACGGCGGGCTTCGCACCGGGCGCGACGTTGCCATCGGCGCCCTGCTGGGCGCGGACGAGTTCGGTTTCGCCACCGCGCCCTTGATCGCGTCCGGCTGCATCATGATGCGCAAGTGTCATCTCAACACCTGCCCGGTCGGGGTGGCGACGCAAGACCCCGTGCTGCGCAAGCGCTTCACCGGCCAACCCGAGCATGTGATCAACTTTTTCTTCTTCGTCGCCGAAGAGTTGCGCGAGATCATGGCCAGCCTGGGCTTCAAGAGTGTGAACGAGATGATCGGCCGCGTCGACAAGCTCAACATGACCAAGGCGGTCTCGCACTGGAAAGCCAAGGGCGTGGACCTGTCGCGTATCCTTTACAGCGTGGCGCCCAAGCCCGGCGTCGCCATCCATCACCGGGAAAAGCAAAATCATGGCCTGGAATCGGCGTTGGACCATGAACTGATCGCAGCCGCACAGCCTTCGATCGAGAATGGCCAGCCGGTTCGCCTGGAACGCAGCGTCCGCAATGTCGACCGTACCGTGGGCGCCATGCTGTCGGGCGAAGTGGCCAGGCGCCACGGTCATGCCGGCCTACCGGAAGACACGATCAGCGTGAAGTTCACCGGCACCGCCGGCCAGTCCTTTGGCGCCTTCCTGGCGCGGGGCGTGTCGCTGGAACTGACCGGCGATGCCAACGACTATGTCGGCAAGGGTCTTTCGGGCGGGCGTATCGTGGTCAAGCCGCCGGCCGGCCTGACGCGCGAACCGACTGAGAATATCGTGGTCGGCAATACCGTGCTGTATGGCGCCATCGCCGGCGAAGCGTATTTCCAGGGCGTGGCGGGCGAACGTTTTGCCGTGCGCAATTCCGGCGCCATCGCCGTGGTGGAAGGCACCGGCGATCATGGCTGCGAGTATATGACCGGCGGGGTGGTCGCGGTGCTGGGCAGGACGGGACGCAATTTCGCCGCCGGCATGTCGGGCGGTGTGGCCTATGTCTATGACGAGGATGCAAGCTTCGAGAAGCGCTGCAACCTGGCCATGGTCCGGCTGGAGACGGTCGCGGATTCCGACAGCGCCGACCATGTCGACCTGCCGAAACAGCGCTCGATCAGCGTGTCCGATGCCGGCATGGGCGATCTGTTGCGCTTTGACGCCGAGCGGATCCGCATCCTGGTGGAGCGTCACTTGCTGCATACCGGCAGCCCGCGCGCCAAACAGATACTGGACAGTTGGGACGGCGCCTTGAGCAAGTTCATCAAGGTGATGCCCACCGACTATGCCAAGGCGCTGAGTGAACTCAAGGCGCGCTCGGCCATTGCTGCGGAATAGTTAGAGACACGTCCTCAAGGTGCGAAGCGATGGGACATCGATAAAGTGGGCAAGATCACAGGCTTTCTGGAAATAGACCGCCAGGACCGCAGCGCCGACAAGCCGGAGCGGCGGGTCCATAACTATCGCGAATTCGTCCAGCCGCTGCCGGCGCCGGACGTCGGCAAGCAGGCGGCGCGCTGCATGGATTGCGGCATTCCCTTTTGTCACCAGGGCTGTCCGGTCAACAACCTGATTCCGGACTGGAACAACCTGGTCTATCGCGACCAATGGCGCACCGCCTCCGAGGCTTTGCACTCCACCAACAATTTCCCGGAATTCACGGGGCGCGTCTGTCCGGCGCCATGCGAGGCGTCTTGCACGCTCAACATCATCGACACCCCGGTCACGATCAAGACCATCGAGTGCCAGATCGTGGACCGGGCCTGGGAGGAAGGCTGGGTCCAGCCGGTGATGGCGCCCAGGAAGACCGGCAAGACGGTGGCGGTGGTGGGTTCGGGCCCTGCCGGCATGGCCTGCGCCCAGCAGTTGGCGCGCGCCGGCCATAGCGTGACCCTGTTCGAAAAATCCGACCGCATTGGCGGGTTGCTGCGCTACGGCATTCCCGACTTCAAGATGGAAAAGCATCTGATCGACCGCCGCATGCGCCAGATGGAGGCGGAGGGCGTGGTGTTCCGCACCAATGTCGAGGTGGGCGTGACCGTGTCGATGGACATGCTGCTCGCCGACTATGACGCGGTGGTCCTGTCGGGCGGCGCCGAAGCGCCCCGCGATTTGCCGGTGGCGGGACGTGAATTGGACGGCATCCAT
Source organism: Rhizomicrobium sp. (assembly GCA_036270435.1). GTDB lineage: Bacteria > Pseudomonadota > Alphaproteobacteria > Micropepsales > Micropepsaceae > Rhizomicrobium. The sequence goes on from DATBCP010000313.1 coordinate 20,228, forward strand.
TTTGCCATGGATTTCCTCACCCAGCAGAACAAGCGGGTGGCAGGCGATCCTGAATCCAAGGCCGCACCGCAAGGCACCATCAGCGCCAAGGGCAAGCATGTGGTGGTGATCGGCGGCGGCGATACCGGGTCGGACTGTATCGGCACCTCCAACCGCCATGGCGCGGCGTCGGTGACCCAGTTCGAGATCCTGCCCCAGCCGCCGGCCAAGGAAAACAAGATGCTGGTATGGCCGGATTGGCCGCTCAAGCTGCGCACCTCCTCTTCGCATCAGGAAGGCTGCGAGCGCGACTGGTCGGTGCAGACCAAACGCGCCATCGGCTCGGAAAACGATGGCAAAGGCGGCAAGATCACGGCGCTGGAATGCGTGCGGGTCGATTGGCAGTTGGGCGATGGCGGCCAGATGAAGCTGGTCGAAGTCCCCGGCAGCGAGTTCACCATCAAGGCCGACCTGGTCTTGCTGGCCATGGGTTTTGTCGGTCCGAAAAAGACCGGCCTGGTGGAGCAGTCCGGGATCGAATTGGATGCGCGCGGCAATGTGAAGGCGCCACTGACCAATTATCAGACCAGCAAGAGCAAGATCTTCGCCTGTGGCGACATGCGCCGGGGACAATCCCTGGTGGTCTGGGCGATCCGGGAAGGCCGCCAATGCGCGCGCGGTGTTGACGAGTTTCTGATGGGGAATTCCGAGTTACCCCGTTGATTTTTGGGTCGCGCAGCCAACGGCTCGCTTACGCTTGCCTGGCTGTCGCTCCCGGGCGTCGACGCGTTCCTGATGGGAAGCTCCGAACTGCCGCGCTGATTTTGCGCGCCCGCCAGCAAAATCCTGGCTCCGGCGCATCCAAGCCGGGGTCCCGCGGTCAATTGAGCTTTGTCGGGCCAGCCACCGGCAGGCAGCATCGGCAGGGGGAAATCCGACAATCGCTCCGACACTTGGAGAGGGTTGACCCACCTTACCGAAAAATAACTTTCAAATCAGTCGCTTATGGAAATATTTGGCGCAGTATGGCGGCTCCGGGGGCCAGCAACACATAGGCCCAGATGAGCGCGGAGAACGCGTTGGCGACCATGAATGGCCAGAATTCCAGTTCGGACATGCCCGCCACCAGCGGCACGGTAGCCCGCAAGGGCCCCATGAAGCGGCCGATGAAAATCGCCCATGCGCCCCATTTGCGAAACAGATTCAGCGCCTTTTCGATCTGGTCTTCGAAGCGCCGGAAGACCCAGGAATGAACGATTTTATAATGATAGTGAAAGCCGATCCACCACGAGATCCAATCGCCCAGGATCGAACCAATCACCGCGCCCAGCCAAGCCGGGAACAGGCTGATATGCGTGGCTCCGATTACGCCGCCCAACGTTATCAGCAGGATAGTGCCTGGGACGACGAAGGACACGCCGACAAAGGATTCGGAAAAGGCGACGACAAAGGCGATGAGAAAGACCCAATAGGGGTGGGCCCTGGCCGTGGCCGTCACCCATTCGCGCGCGTCATTGGCAAACCAGTGAAAAAAATCCAGCACGCTATGACGCTCTCATGTCTTGAAGGGTTCCCGGCCCCCCATAGCCTTGCCGTGGCGGCTGCGCCAGCCGGCTGCGCCAGTGCGGGACAGTTCGGACATATTTCTCCCGCATCGGGCGGCTATATCTGGCGCCGACCGTTGAGGGTATAAGGTTCATGCCGCATTCAGCTTTGCCGTGCTAACTCATTTAATATATTCAGTTTCTTGGGTCTTTTCGGCCCTTTTGTGACATGGCCCTTAAGATGGACGTCCTATGAATATCGATCGTTCCCATGGAGATTTTCAGCGCGTCGGGCCCATCGAGGCCGGACCGGCTGGCGGCGCCTGGGAAAACGTCAAAAGCTGGAGCAAGCGCAATCCCCGGCTGTCGCGGGTGGTGTGGTTTGCGCTGGGACTGGGCCTGCTGGCGCTGTTGATCTGGGCGATCTATCCCGCCAAGCAGAACAACCGCCGCGGCCTGATCAACCAGGGTGCGCAACCGGTGGGCATCGCCAAGGCGGTCAGCGGCGACATCAATGTGACGCTCAACGCGCTGGGTACCGTGACACCACTTGCGACCGCGACCGTACGTCCGCAAGTCGGCGGCATGCTGGTGAAGCTGAATTTCACCGAAGGCCAGATGGTCAAGGCCGGCGACACCCTGGCGCAGATCGATCCGCGTCCTTATCAGGCCGCGCTCGACCAGTCGCGCGGACAGTTGGCGAAGGATACCGCCACCCTCGCCAATGCCAAGGTTGACCTGGCGCGCTACCAGACGCTGTTTGCGCAGAATGCGATCTCCCAGCAGCAGGTCGCGACCCAGGCCGCCTTGGTGCAATCCACCGAAGGCGTGGTGGTCGCCGACCAGGCCAATGTGGAAACCGCCCGCATCAATCTGGGCTATACCAATATCACCTCGCCGGTGCCGGGCCGCGCAGGCATCCATCTGGTGGATGTCGGCAATATCGTGCAGGCGGGACAGACCACCGGCATTGTGGTGGTGACCCAACTCCAGCCCATGTCCGTCTTGTTCACGATTCCCGAAGACAATGTGCATTCCGTGCTGGCGCGGGTGAATTCGGGCGCCACCTTGCCCGTCGATGCCTGGGACCGCAGCCAGACCGTCAAGATCACCAGCGGCACGCTTTCGGCCGTCGACACGGTGGTGGATCCCACCACCGGTTCGGTGAAATTGCGCGCCTTGTTCGACAACAGGGACAACAAGCTGTTCCCGGCGCAGTTCGTCAATATCCGGCTCTTGGTCGATACGTTGCACAACCAAACAGTGGTGCCCATTGCCGCCATTCAGCGCGGTGCCGATGGCAGTTTCGTTTTTGTGGTGACGCCGGACAAGACCGTCAACCAGCGCACCGTCAAGACCGGAGTTCAGGATGGCGACAACATCCAGATTCTGTCCGGGCTCAAGGCGGGTGACACGGTGGTGGTGGATGGCGCAGACCGCCTTCGCGATGGCGCCGATGTCGAGATTCCCAACCAGACGGGCAAGATCACCGCGCCCTCCGGCGGAACCGACGATGCCGCACGCGCGGCTCGCCGCGCCCAGGCAACGGCGGCGCTGACCAAGGCCTGCAGTGAAGACGTCAAGAAGCTTTGCCCCACCGCGCAAGCCGGCAGCCGTGAGATGCGCATGTGCCTGTTCCAGAACCGCGACAGTCTCAGCGGCGATTGCTCCAAGGCCTTCTCACAGATGCGCCAGGGCGGTGGCCGTGGCGGGCGCGGCGGTGGCGGCGGCGGCGGTGGTGGCGGCGGTGGCGGTGGCCACGGCGGAGGTGGCATGGGCGGTGGCGGCTTCCATGGTGGCGGTATGGGCGGTGGCGGCTTCCGCGGCGGTGGCTTCGGAGGAGGCGGCTTCCATGGTGGTATGGCTGGCGGATTCCGTGGCGGTGGTTTCCGCGGCGGCGAGTTTCATGGTCGCGATGGCCGCGGATTTCATGATCACGATGGCCGCAGATTTCATGATCGCGATCGCGACTTCGACCGCTTCGCATTTTTTGGCGGAGGGTTCTACCCGTATGACTACTATGACAACTACGCCTACTATCCGTACGGCTATGGCGATTCATACTATCGGCGCCGGTTTTCGCATTGGCGATAAGCCAACCCGCCTATGACAATGGCGGTTGCCATGTCGCTCAGCGACGCGTGCACACCACGCATGGTTGGCGCCTGCGCCAGGTGTGCGGTTGATGGACCGCAGTGCATCGACGCTGTCAGACTGTAGGGTGGGCAAAGCGTAGCGTGCCCACCATTCAAGAAAACGATCAATCGCTAGCGGTCGTGGGCACGGCGCAAATGCGCCGTACGACAAGAAAGGAAACAACCATGAAACTCACCATAATCGTACTAGCAACTGCATTCGCTCTCTCGGGCACGGCCGCGCTGGCGCAACAAGCCGGAACTTCCGGGTATGGATCAGTGGTAGCTCCCTCAGTGGGTTCTTACGTGTGGCCGTCGGTGGGCTCGTCCTTGAACGTCCCCACATGGAGCAATACTTTCCACAGCCCGCCTAGTCCAAGCGGATCAACATTAGCTGCCAGGGGTCGCGCCTTCAGGGGTCGCGGCTTCAGGTCCCGCAGGTAAACGAACTGGCCGTTTTTCCGTTTTTCTGCTGCCACTTCTTGAAATCTGTGAGTGAGCTTCATCAGGGTCGTCCCGGATGCCCTTGAAGAATGGATGCCACACTTTGCCTCGGCGCGTTTGAAGCCCTCCTGCGGAACCGATCGCACCTGTTTGCCCATCTCGGCGAGCCGGGTGACGGTGGCCGGCTTCGGCGCTTCGATGGCCGCTTCGAATTTCTCTTCCGGCACATTGGCGACGCGGATCGCGGTAGCTCGTTGGCGTTCTGATACGCCGGCTCGCTCCGCAACTTCCCGTTGGCTCGGGTGAGAATTGACGGCACCGTCATTTTTCATGTGCGCGCCGCGAGCATCGAACTGTTTCAACAGCTCGCCCATGCGGCGCACGGCGCGGGCTTGAATGCGATCGGACAATTGGCGCAGCGTGTCGTCGTCGGCCGTCAGCGTCGACCAGGGCACTACCGGTAACCCATCGCGGCGACCGGCTTCTTATTCCAGTTAAAATCTGGCCTGACATCAGCGCCGCGATGACCGCACGCCTGGCAAACGAACCGCGGGCTCGAGATCGGACAATCGCAGCTCGTCTGGCCACCGGTCCGCGCTCAGCTCGATTCAGTGGCTGCACTTATAATCCGAACAATAGATCAGGAGACCGCGCACGCCGGCCGCGCGCATTTCGCCGAAAGTGATCTTGTCAACGTGGCTTCGCATCGCCCAATCAAAGCGCGGGCAGGCCGCTTAGGCAATCGCGCAAGATGTTCGAATAGAGATTGCACATGGACAGGGGGGCCTAGAGCCTTTTGATTAGCGGCCAGCCGAGTACCAACCAAACGAACATTCCAACCAAGCCGATTGCCCAAAGCTGAAATCGTTGCTGGCCAATACGAAGCGTAAGGGTGCCGATGTCGGGAATGAATATGCCGACCAAAAACATTCCGACGAAGACCACGCCAACTAGTGTGAACAGAGCACGCGCGGGGCTCGAGTCGGTGCGGGCGGATGGATTACCAAAATAGGCGTGGGCCATCGCCGTGAGCCATCCGCAGAAGGCCAGAACAACCAACATGCCGAACAGTGTCACGTTATTCTCCCGCGCCAGTTAAGCAGTGAGGGACCCAAGCGCCTACGACGGCAAAACACGGCGAGGAAGCACACTAGCGTACCTACCAAGCATGATGCGCGGTGGCCGCTCGGTCAAGTCGCGCAGATGTGAAGTGGTTGTTGCCATCTGAGGAAGGGCCATAGCCGGCAGGAGAGGGGCCATAGCCTCGCGCGCAGCGTGCG
>DATBCP010000314.1:0-4392 GCA_036270435.1 Rhizomicrobium sp.
ACCGGATTGGGCCTTGCCATGGTCTACGGAGCAGCCCAACGTCACAAAGCGGTGCTGGAAATCGACAGCGCTCCCGGCAAGGGCACCCGCATCGCACTTGTATTCCACGCGACCCGGATGGCGCCGAAGCCGCCATCCCGCACCATCAGACCGTCGGAAATTCCCCCTTTGCGATTGCTGTTGGTGGACGACGACCCCGCCGTCCTCAGCTCGACCAAGATCGTGCTGGAACTCGACGGCCATGCCATTGTGGCGGCGGATGGGGGCGAGGCCGGTATCGCGGCACTGCGCCAAGCCAAAGACAGCGGCGACTTCTTCGATGTGATCGTCACCGATCTGGGAATGCCCTATGTCGACGGTCACCAGGTTGCACGCTCGGCCAAGGAACTTTTTCCTTCCTCGACGGTGGTACTTTTAACCGGCTGGGGCAGGAAGATGGGCGAAGGCGATCATCCGCCGGACGATGTCGATTGTATACTGCCGAAGCCGCTGGACCTTGATGAGTTGCGGGCCGTGTTTGTCCGCCGCTTCGAGCCTGTGAAGTGATTGTTACAGGGTTGCGACATTGCGCAGTGCAACACAAAACCCCGCGTCATGAAAAGTTACCAATCTAAAAATTAAGAATGCCAATCGGGCTTGCGAAAATGCGCGCGATCACTACGTGCAGTTTCGTTGCGGTGCTTGTCTGCTTGCTTGGTGAGGCATAGATTCCAGCTTTACACAAGCGGGCATAGCGTTTGATCGCGGCAACCAAGACGCAAAAATCGTGCGAACGGAGAATAGCTCGATGAATTCGGTCAATATGGAAGCTGGAAAGAAGCTATCAACCGGGCAAGTGCAAGTCGACGAGCTAAAGCACCTGATCCACAAGCTGAGATGGATGGGCCTCGATCAGGAGGCTGAGACGGCCTGTGCGCAGCTGTCGCGCATTTCGCCATCCACAACAGTTCTGGCAGGCCTTCGCGAAACGGATTGAACGCCGCGACGCGCGTTTGGTCCTTCGGCCGACTGCCGCTTTACCGCAACGCCGGCGCGGTTTTCGCGTCAACGCCTTGCGGCGGATAGCTGCGCCGCTTATGAGGGCCTGGAAGATATTTCGGAACCGTCCGTGGGTGACCCATTTATTCCCGTGGGTGCGCCGGTCCACCGGCGCCGGTTAAGCCGGTTGGAAACGGCGGTGGCAGCCCGGCGCAATGTGCTGGAGCTGATCCCCGCCCTATCGTACCGCCAACCGATCGTGTCGGGCGAAATGTTGATGCGATGGCATATGATGGCGGATCCCGTCGGTATGAGACGGGTCATGCTCGACAATCTTTCCAACTATCCCAAATCCGAAATCATGCGGCGCATGCTTCGTCCCGCCATCGGCGACAGCCTGTTCAATGCCGATGGCGCGGACTGGAAGTGGCAGCGCCGGGCGGTGGTTCCGGTGTTCACCCATCGTAACGTGCTGGCGCTGGCCCCGGCCATGACCAGGACCGCCGGCCGCGCTTGCGACCGGCTGAGGGCCTGTGGCGGGCGGGCCGAAATGGTGAGCGAAATGCTCACGGCCACCTTCGACGTGATCTGCGATGTGGCGCTGTCGGGGCGCGAGCATTTCGATGCCCATACCTTCGGTGTGGCGATTACCGATTATTTCCGCACCGCCGGCCGGGCTTCCTTGCTGGACTTTCTGGGTTTCCCGGCATGGTTTCCCCGGCCGGGCGAGCTTCTGGCGGGACGTTCGGTCAAAACCATGCATGAGATGGTCGGCGCGGCCATTGAGGCGCGCCGCCGGCAGGCGGATGCCCCAGCTGACGACTTGCTGGCCCATATGCTGGAAGCCCGGGATCCCGAAACGGGTCAGCGGATGACGCCGCAGGACCTGATCTTCAACATGCAGTTCTTCATTGTGGCCGGTCATGAAACGACCGCCCTGGCCCTGGCATGGTCGCTCTACTTGCTGGCCAACCGGCCAGAAGCGCAGGACGAGGCGCGCGAGCAGGCACGCGCGGTTCTGCAAACCCGCAATGCGGGGCCGGACGACCTCGCCGCCATGCCTTTCATCCGCCAGGTGCTGGAAGAAGCGATGCGGCTATATCCGCCGGTCGGTCTTTTGGCGCGGACCGTGGTCGCGGAAGACCAATTATGCGGGCGGACCATGCGCCCGGGCGATATCCTGTTCTTGGCCGTCTGGGCGCTGCACCGCCACGAATTGCTGTGGGAGAGGCCGGAGGAATTTCATCCGGAACGGTTTGCCGGCACCGGTGCGGAAACGCGTGACAAATACCAGTATCTGCCTTTCGGGGCCGGACCACGCGTCTGCGTGGGCGCCGACTTCGCCATGATGCAGGCCCAGATCATCCTGGCCACCATTCTCGCACATTTCCGCTTTGCGCCCTGCCCGCCGCACCCGCGGCCGGTGATGATGATGACCGTGCGGCCGGAGCCGGGCGTGTTTGTAAAGGTCACGCCGGTGTGAAGCGAAAGGAACGCTACGGCTTGTCCGGCGGAATGAAGATCACCTGGTCAACCAGGATCCGGTTCGGCGAGTGCCGGATACCGGGATTCGCCGCTTGGATCAGCCGGAACTTGTGCGCATCGCCATACACCTGCAGGGCGATGTCGGACAGCATGTCGCCCCGCACCACCTTGTATTTGCCGCCAACAACCGGCTTGGCCGAAACATCGGGCTGTGCCGCCTCGTCGGCGGTGTTTGCCGGCGCGTCGGGCTGCGTCGATCCCGGACGCAGCGTCGGGCCGGGCTGGGCGCTCTTGTCGGCCTGGGGCGGCAACGGGATGTCGGCGGCCGGCGCGGCCGGCTTGGGAGCGGCAGGAACCGGGGCAATGGCAGGAGCCTGGGCCGCTTGAGGCGTTGCGGGAACCGGCGCCGACGCGGTTTGAATCTCTGCCGGCTTGTTGCCGGAGATCAGCCCCGGCAATACCAACGCGGCAATGCCCGCCACGGCGACCAGGCCAGCGACCACCACAAGCGGCGTCAAGCTTCGCCGGGGCGGTTGAATGTCCTCGCGCAAGGCAACCTGCGGCGCCGGAGCCGCCATATCCTTTTCCCTGCGCAAGGGCACGACAACCGTTTCCCGTGGCTGTTCCCTCGCGAGGCTCGACGATGCGATCTTGGGCACTTCGACTGGGGGCACTCCGACTGGGGGCACTTCGACTGGCGGTGCGACTTGAGGCGTCGCGGGCTTGGCTGATGCGACCTTGGGCGGTTTCGGCTTTTCCGGAACCGGCTTGCCCGACCGGATGGCGGCGACCGCCTGGTCCAACTGGGCTGGCTTGCCGCTCGCGGCAACCTGTCGCTTGAGTTCTTCGCCGTAGCGCGGATCTTCCGCATTCAGCACGATCAGCGTGCGCTGCAATTCCTCGTCGCCGACAAAAGCTTCGCCCTGCAGGCGCCGGATGGACTCCGCCTCATAATCTTTCACCCGGCTGCGATCGCGGTCCTTGAGCAGCAAGCTGCGAAACACATCGACATTCTGGCTGGACAAGGCGCCCAGCCGGCGAACGGCCTGTTGAATGCGCTGGTCGTAATTCAAATAGGTCAGCCACAACTCTTCATCCGCGCCGCCCGCCTGGTCGCGGGAGGAAAGTGCCGATGTTTCCGACTCGTTGGCTGTCACGCAGAGTCCCTTCGATAGCCTGATATTGCGATAGCCCGATATGTGGGCTCTAGCCTAGCCTTGTCCGGCCGTTCCGGGCGACAACAATTATCATCGCGCGACGCAGTTGGTTAACCGGACGGGACGTTAACCGTCAAAAAACGCGATGGAACCAGGTAAGCGAAAGGCCGGCAGCCGTCAGCATCAGCAGCGCGGCCAGGGCGGCAAAGAAGCTGGTGATCTCCATTTCGCGCCGCTCCACCACCAGTTGACGGGACAGCACGTCATAAACGGCCTTCAAATCTTCCGCGGTGGTGGCGTGGAAATATTTGGCCCGGGTCGTGTCGGCAATTTTCTTGAGCGATTCTTCGTCCAGTTGGGCCCGCATCGACCAGCCGCCAAAGCCGACGATATTGCCATGGGCGGTGCCGAAGCCGACGGTATAGACCCGCAAGCCATATTCGCTGGCGGTGCGCGCCGCTTCCAGGGGGTCAAAGCCGGCATTGGTCTGGCCGTCCGTCAGCAAGATGACCACGGCGTTCTTGTAGGAACCGGGCTCGACCGGAACATGCTTCTTGGGTGGTCCGCTGGAGTTCTGCCCTAGCGCCGACCCGCCATAGCGATTGCTGAAATCGTAGCTGCCCCAGCGGCCATAGCCCCCGAAATTCTGGGAATTGAACTGGTTGATGGGGAAATTCTCTTGCGGGAACAAGGTCGACATGGCCACCAGGATGCCGCTGCCGACCGCGGTGCCGCGCTGCAGCTCGAACCGGTCGATGGCGGAGTTCAGCGC
>DATBCP010000315.1:0-5676 GCA_036270435.1 Rhizomicrobium sp.
GACCTCCAGCCTGGTCAGCGCCTCGTCGGCAATGCGTTTGTCGACATGGCCGTCCCCGGCAACCGAGGCAAAGTCACGCACGCGCCGCAACAGCCGACCGGCGATGCGCGGCGTGCCGCGCGCGCGCCTGGCGATCTCCAGCGCACCGTCGTCGCCGAGCGGCATCGACAGGATGCGGGCACCACGCCGAACGATCTGCTCCAGTTCCTCGACGGTGTAGAAATTGAGCCGCACCGGAATGCCGAACCGGTCGCGCAGCGGCGTGGTGATCAGGCCGGAGCGGGTGGTGGCGCCCACCAGGGTGAAAGGCGCGAGCTGAATCTTCACCGACCGTGCCGCCGGCCCCTCACCGATCACCAGGTCGAGTTCGTAATCTTCCATCGCGGGATAGAGGATTTCTTCGACAGCCGGATTCAGGCGATGGTTCTCATCGATGAAGAGAACATCGCGCGGCTCCAGATTGGTGAGGATGGCGGCAAGGTCGCCGGCCTTGGCCAGCACCGGACCCGAGGTGGAACGGAAATTGACACCCAGCTCGCGCGCCACGATCTGGGCCAGGGTGGTCTTGCCCAGGCCCGGCGGGCCATGGAACAGCACATGATCCAGCGCCTCGCCCCGTGCCCGGGCGGCATCGATAAAGACGGAAAGATTTTCCCGCGCTTGCGCCTGGCCCACGAAATCGGCCAGGCGCTTGGGTCGAAGCGAGGATTCCAGCGTGTCGTCCTCACCACGTTCGGAGGAAGTAAGGCGGTCAGAAGTCATTGGTCCCCCTGCCGCTCGCCCAAGCTCGCGGCGTTCGTCGCTTTCGCAGGTCCACTGGACCTGCTCACCCGCTTTGCGTGCCGCTCCTCACTTTTCGGCGACGTCATCGGGCCATTCCTTTCAACGCCTCACGGATGAGCGCCGAAGCCTCGCTATGCTCTCCCAGCGCATGCGCAGCCCGCGCCACCGCTTCGGCGGCCAGGGAATCGGAATAACCCAAATGCACCAGCGCCGACACCGCATCGCCTTCCGGCCCGCGGCGCGCGTCATGCGCCACGGAAACCACCGCGCCTTCTCCTTCGCCATGCAACATCATGGCGGGTGCCTTGTCCTTGAGCTCGGTGGCGATGCGCAGCGCCAGCTTGGGGCCCACGCCGGGCGCACGACCGATCATAGCCTTGTCGCCCAAAGCCAGGGCCCGGTTGAGCTCACGCAGGCTCAACGTGGACAATACCGACAGCGCCACCTTGCCGCCAACATTCTGCACCGTCTGCAACAGGCGGAACCATTCGCGTTCCTCGGCCGCCGCGAAACCGTACAGCTTGATGGCATCCTCGCTCACCTTCATCTCGATCATCAGGCTGGCGCGCGCGCCCACCTGAAGACGTGAGAGGGTCGAACTGGGACACTGCACCAGATAGCCCACGCCATTCACATCCAGGATCACCGCATCATCGGTGATGGCATCGACCGTGCCGGTGAGTTTGCCGATCATCAGCCAACCACCTTCAGCGCACGGCTGGCCGACAGATGCGCATGCGCGATCGCCGCCGCCAGCGCATCGGCGGCATCGGCCTGGGTCACGCCGCAGGCGGGCAGCAGCCGCTTGACCATGAACTGCACCTGTTCCTTGCCGGCATGGCCAGCACCCACCACGCATTTCTTGATGTGGTTGGGAGCATATTCGGCGATCTCCAGCCCCGCCTGCGCCGCCGCCAGCAGCGCAATCGCCCGCGCATGTCCCAGTTTCAGCGCGGCCTGCGGATCGCGCGCCACAAAGGCCTGTTCCACCGCGATCGCCGCCGGGCCATGCGCCCGGATGACCAGCGCCAGTTCCCGGTGCAGGGTCATCAGCCGCACCCCCAACCCGCTGGCGGTCTTGGTGGCAATCACCCCATGGGCGACATGGGCGAGCCGCGAACCCGAGACATCGATTACCCCCCAGCCCATCTGGGCCAGGCCCGGATCCAGGCCAAGGATGCGAATCGTCAGGCTCATGCCTTGTTTGTACCCTTTATGTTCGGAGCATTCCTACAGGCTTGGGGGCTGGCTTGGGGGCTGGCTTACCGGATAGCTGGCCGCCGTCCCGTGACTTTTGGCGAAATCCAGCATCGCCAGCGCGATTTCCCGCTCGCCCATGATCACCTTGCTGGCCCCCAGCGCCAACAGATGATCCACCTCGGCATCGAAATGCGCCCGCGCCACGATCGGCAGCCCCGGATTGGCGCGCCGCGCCTGCTGCACGATCTGCCCGGCCTCAAAGGCTTCCGGAATGGCGACGAACAATAGCTTGGCGCACCCCAGATTGGCTGCCGCCAGCACATCGTCGCGGGCGGCATTGCCCCTTATATGCTCGATACCGGGGGCACCCACCGCGCCTTCCTCCATCACCAAAAGCGGTAGGTCGTGCTTGATGCCGTCGGCGATCACCCGGCCCACCCGGCCATAGCCGACCAGCACCACATGTCCGGTGAGCTTGGTCGGCTCGGGCGCGGGCCGCGGCATGTCGGGCGCGGGCGCGATGTTGGGCGAGGCCTCGCGCCGCGCCGCCAGCGCGAACAGCAATGGATTGAGGAAGATGGAAAGTATCGATGCGCCCAGGATCAGTCCTCGCGCCTCGTCCGGCAACACCTTCAGCCCGATGCCCAGGTCCGCCAGGATGAAGGAAAATTCGCCGATCTGCGCCAGGCTGACGGCGATGGTCAGCGCCCCGGCGCTTTTGACTCCAAACAGCCGCAGCAGGACATAACAAATGCCGCCGCCGGCCAGCACGATGGCGAAGGTCGCGGCCAGCGCCACGGGCTGGTCTACCACCACCCGGGGATCGAACAACATCCCCACCGAGACAAAGAACAGCACCGCGAAGGCATCGCGCAGCGGCAGGGATTCTTCCGCCGCGCGCTGCGACAGCCGCGAGCCGGCCAGAATCATGCCGCCGAAGAAAGCGCCCAGCGCGATGGACACGCCGAAGAGAAAGGACGCGGCAAAGGCCACGGTGAGTGCCACCGACAAGACCGCCAGACGGAACAACTCGCGCGATCCGGTATGGGCGATGTAATGCAGGATGGCGGGAATGACGCGGCGGCCAACCACCAGCATCAGGCCAGCGAATAGCGCCAGCTTGCCGAAGGTCAGGCCCAGGCTTTTCGCCAGCGCCAAGGTCTGGATATCGCCGCCCTTCAGGACCTCGGCGACAGGCGGCAGGATCACCAGCACCAGCACGGTGAGCAGGTCCTGCACTACCAGCCAGCCTATGGCGATGTGGCCGCGGCCCGTGTCCGTCAGGCGGCGGTCCTGTAGCGCGCGCATCACCACCACGGTGGAGGCCACCGACAGGCACAGGCCGAACACCAGGCCTTGCGCGCCCGTCCAGCCGAAGGCCAGACCGGCGCCCACGCCCAGCGCGGTGATGGCCGCCATTTGCAAGACGGCACCGGGCACCACCGTGGCTTTGACTTCCAAGAGTTCGCTGGGCTTGAAGTGTAGGCCGACGCCGAACATCAGCAGCACCACGCCGATGTCCGCCAATTGCAGGGTCAGGTGCTGGTCCAAGGTGATGCCGGGACTGAAGGGGCCCACCACCACGCCGGCCAGCAGATAGCCGACCAGCGGCGGCAGCTTGAGCCGCTGCACGACGGTGCCCAGCACAAAGGCCATGCCCAGGCCGATGACCAGAATGCCAATCAGCGGTGACATGTGTTCCATGTCACCACTATAGGCGAGGGATTCAGAAGCGGAAGCCGCCTGGTTTGCGGCTCTTGAAATCGTCGTCGCGGGTCAGGGGATAGTGTCGAGAGGAGGACCAGCCGTCCTCGTCCAGATACAGCGCGCCGCCGGGATCCTTGAACAGCGGATAGACCTTGTTGCGGTAATTCACCCAGCCGGCGATTTCCGGTCCTGTTTCGAACTTCAGGCGCGAAATGGTCTTGGTCCGAAAGCCGTTGCGCCGGACGGAGATATTCACGAGTGGACTGATCCGCCGCAACGCGCATCTCCCATGGAAACAGGCACTGCGCGACGCAAAAGACCCGCGCTCCTAACCAGCTAGCTTTGCCAGTAAGGTATCGGACAATTCGTAATTTCCATACACGTTTTGCACATCATCATGGTCATCCAACACTTCGACCAGTTTGATCAGCGTCTCGCCGGCCTCGTCGCTCACCGCCACCATATTCTGCGGCCGCCACACGATCCCGGCCGAGGCGGGCGCGCCAAGCTTGGCCTCCAGCGCATCGCGCACCGCGGCGAAGTCTTCCATGCCGGTGAGGAATTCATGGCCGCCATCGCTGGAGACGCATTCATTGGCGCCGGCCTCCAGCGCAGCTTCCAGCATGGCATCCTCGCTGCCCTTTTCGAGCGGATAGGTGATGACGCCCAGCCGGTCGAACATGAAGCTCACCGAACCGGTTTCCCCCATTTGCCCGCCATACTTGCTGAAGGCGGCGCGCACGTCGGCGGATGTACGGTTGCGGTTGTCGGTCATGGTCTCGACGATCAGGGCCACGCCGCCGGGGCCGCGGCCCTCATAGCGCACCTCATCGTAATTCTCGCCGGTGCCGCCCACCGCCTTGCTGATGGCGCGCTCGATATTGTCCTTGGGCATGGACTCCGCCTTGGCGGCGATGATGGCGGTGCGCAGGCGGGGATTGTGCGCCGGGTCGGGCAAGCCGGACTTGGCGGCTACGGTGATTTCGCGCGAGAGCTTGGCAAAGAGCTTGGAGCGCTCCTTATCCTGCTTGCCCTTGCGGAACATGATGTTCTTGAACTGACTATGACCGGCCATTTTTCGCGCTTTCTTGTGCGGCCGCTCAGATACTAGGGCCGGCACCCCCTTTTCAAGCCTGATCCCCTGGGCGCAGGATGGGTCCTCATTTCCCGCCTTTATTTTTAAACCCCATTTTGCAGGAGCTTGCCCATGACCACTCTTGCCACCGATCCCCTGACACTTGTCCATCTCGCCATCAGCCTGGCCGCCATTGCCATCGGCCTTGTCGTCCTGGCCGCGATGCTGAAAGGCCAAACCGTTGTGTCCCTGACCGGTCTTTTCCTAGGCCTGACCGTACTCACCAGTGTCACCGGCTATTTTTTCCACAATGAGCATGTCACCCCCGCCATGATCGTGGGCGCGGTTTCCCTCATCATCCTGGCAGTGGCCTTGTTTGCGCTGTACGGCCAGCATTTGGCGGGACGCTGGCGCCCGATCTATGTGATCACGGCCGTTGCGGCGCTGTACCTCAATTGCTTTGTGCTGGTGGTGCAGTCCTTCATCAAAATCCCGCCCTTGCATGCCCTGGTGCCCGCCATACCGCCGGCGGGGCCGGTATTCGGCGCCGTCCAAGGCTTGGTGTTGCTGGCCTTTGTCGTGGCGGGCTGGCGAGCGGTCAAAGCCGGCCGCACAGCCTAGCGACGCCAAAACCCAGGCTTTTCGGCCTGCGTCAGAAGGCAGCATATCTCGGCTTGACATCAGTTTGGAATATTTCTAAGAGTGTATCGCAACTAGAACAATTCCAAGGAGTGTTTCATGCTGACCGTCGGCGACAAGTTCCCCGATTTCTCCGTTCAGGGCGTGGTGTCCACCAACCCCGCCAACGCCTTCCAGGCCTTCACCCAGGAGAGCGACAAGGGCAAATGGAAGCTGGTCTTCTTCTGGCCCAAGGACTTCACCTTCGTCTGTCCCACCGAGATTGCCGGCTT
>DATBCP010000316.1:0-2512 GCA_036270435.1 Rhizomicrobium sp.
CGGCGGCCTCCAGCGATACGGTGATGATTGACGCCCGCTACGATTTCGGTGCCCTGGGAGCGCATGCGGAGCAGGGCGGGGTTGTGTTCGGCTACTGGCTGCCGGGAACGGTGGACGATTTCATAAGCCTCAACCAGATCACGCGACAGCCACTGGGCACGTCTCCCGGCGCGCCTCCGGCCTTGCTGACAGCGACGGGCGAACTGGCACCGCCGCCGCCACCGCATGTCCGGCCTGCCTGGCGTGTCCGCTACAATCCCATCAAGGATGGCACGGTCCAGGACTATTCGGTCGCTTTCCGCTTTGGGCAGAGCGAGAGTTTTCCCGAAACCATCAGGAATTCCTGGCGCTGGGCATGGAGTCTTCTCAAGCCGCCGGTGAATACCGTCGACCTCGATATGATCCGGCGTGTCAGCATTGATGTGCTTTCCAGCCAGGTCCTGACGGTCGAAGGCCGCACTGCAATCCCCTACCTGCTGGATGCCCATACCGGGCAATTCCGCAACCGTTCCGACGCCAGACGCGCCGCCATGGGTTTCTGCGCCCGGAATATCGAAATTGCGGACGAGTTCCTCAAGGAGGCCGATCGCGAGGCCGGCACCGCCCGCAGCCAGAAGCTCCGCAGGCAGGGCCTGGATATCATCGCCACCTTCATCCGGATGCTGCCCATGGCGCCGCCCGATGGCGACGGCTTCGATCTCTATACCGGCAAGATCGTTCCGGCATCATGGTCGATTGGCCAGCAGCCGATCCTGACGATCAGTACCGACATGCGCAGCCTGGCGCTGGCCTATGAACGCGAAAAAAGAAAAGGCATCGGCCATCCGGAATGGTTGGGCTGGATCAAGTCCTATGCCGACTGGCTGCTGACGCAGCAGCATGAGGACGGCGCTTTTCCGCGTGCCTGGAAACCGGGGACCAGCACCGTCCTCAATAATTCTCCCAGCGCCACCTATGCGCCCATCGTCTTGTTCGTGCCGCTGTCGCGCGTGACGGGCGACACGAAGTATATGGACGCAGCCCTGCGCGCCGGCGATTATCTCTGGCAGCATTACGGCCTCGCCGGCAATTACCAGGGCGGGGCGGTGGACGCGTCCTCGGCAAGGCTGCTGACCGACAAAGAAGGCGGCATGGCGTCGATGGATGCCTTCATGGCCCTTTATGAGGCGAACCATCAGCCCAAATGGCTGGCGCGGGCCTTGTCCGCCGCCGACTATACCGAAAGCTGGATTTGGATCTGGAATGTGCCCTTGCCGGGTCACGAGCCCGATCCGCACTTGCGCTGGCGCAATGGATCCATGGTGGGGCTGCAGGAAATCACCACCAATGGAACGGGCGTCGGCGCCGGCGGCGATGAGTATCTGGACTGGGCGGTGTCTCTCTACGCCAAGGCCTACAAATATTCGGGCGATTCTCACTATCGCGATGTCGCCCAGATCCTGCTGCACAATACCAAGGCCAAGGTTGCCACCAGCAAGGACACATTCGAATTCGTGGGGCCGGGCTGGGAACAGGAAAGCTGGAGCAATGACCCGGGCAAATGGCTTCCCTGGCTGGCAGCCAATCATTTGAACGGCATCATGACCCTGGAGGAGTTCGACCCGGCACTGTATCGCCAGCTCGCCCTGAAGTCGCATTAGCGGATTGAAAGGAGAGACGCTCAGGCCCTGGTGAATTGATAAAGCTCGACGCTATAGGGTGCCACACGCAACCTTCCGCCATGGGCGTCGAAGCTGCTTTCCGTCACGGCCACCAAGGGCGGCTTGCCGACCTGGTTGGCCGCATCCAAACTCGGTCCGGTCAACCGCCACATCCGGCCCTGTGGCCGGGATTTGAACTGCGCCAATGCCAGGTTCACCTGCTGCGTGTCTTCGGTGGCATTGACCGCCGCGACGGTCAGTATCCGGCCTTCGTCTTTCAGAGCCGCCGCCATGTCCAGCGGGAAGGTGGGGCTGCCGGCATTGACTTGCGGCTGGTCACCGCCGACGGGCCATTTCGGCGCCGGTTGGGGCGAATGGCCGGACAGTGCTACCGGTACCTCGCCGAAGTGCCGGTTGTACATCTGGAACAGCAAGCCGGCATTGCTGTAGGTGCTTTCGGTGCGGCTGTAGTCGATCCACGACATGCCCATGGTGAAGGCCGCCATGGTGATAAAGTCGGTGTTGCGGAACAATTCGTGCAGTGTCATCGCCAGGCCCAGCGTCTGTTTGAGACCGCGGACATTGCGAAAGCCCCATTCATCGACGCTGATCTTGATCTTGCCTTGGTTCAGGGCGGGAAAGGCTTTCCTATATTGTTCCCAATATTCCCGTTTCAGGCGGATGCGATTTGGAGCGCGGCGGCACGTATCCAAGACGGATTCCTTCACATCCTCCGGAAGGATTTTGCCCGCCTGCAAGTCAAAGCGATGGGCGTCGCCATAGCAATGCTCGGAAATAATGTCGAAATTTCCCCAGCAGTCTCTCAGGAGCCGGTGGGTCCAATCATTGGGCGAAGCAAAATCCACCACGGT
>DATBCP010000317.1:0-12109 GCA_036270435.1 Rhizomicrobium sp.
GTCTTGGGCTCGACATGGATGACAAACGCTCGACTTACCAAACTATTTTTGGCCAAACTCAGCCTTCGGCGGGCTCGTCCTGCAACTGGATCGGGCCCATGGGCATCACCGTGGAGATGGCGTGCTTATAGACCAGCTGGGACTGGCCGTCACGGCGCAACAACCCGCAGAAATTGTCGAACCAGGTGATATTGCCCTGCAACTTGACGCCATTGATCAGGAAGATGGTGACAGCGGATTTGCTCTTGCGGACAGCATTCAGAAACGTGTCCTGAAGGTTCTGTTGTTTATCGCTCATGGGTTCGCCCATTGTTTCAGTCGCGCACAGTCACACGACACCTTGGAACCATTCTAGCGCGCAATGCTGCATTTGCGAAAGGGATAAGTTCGGCGAAATTCGCCGAACTCAGCCGCTTTTTCCGCTGGACTGGGCGGCATAGAGCTCGCGAATCCGCCGGGTCAAGGGTCCCGGGGCGCCATCGCCTATAATTTGTCCATCGATGGAGACCACCGGAACCGCCGCGCCGGTGGCGGAGGAAAGGAACGCCTCTTTTGCCGCCTTGGCCTCCGCCACGGTGAATTTGCGCTCGGCCACTTTCATCTGCGCCTCGCGTGCCGCGTCCAGCATGATGCGGCGGGTGACGCCGGGCAGGATGGCGTTGCTCAGCTCACGCGTGATCAGAGTGCCGCCCTGGTCCACGATCCAGGCATTGGTCGAGGCGCCTTCGGTGACATAGCCCTCGTCATCCACCAGCCAGGCTTCGAAGGCGCCCGCTTTCTTGGCTGCCTGCTTGGCCATCAGGTTGGGCAGCAGTTGCACCGTCTTGATATCGCGCCGGCCCCAGCGGATATCGGGCTGGGTGGATATGGCGATGCCATTTGCCAGGCGTTGCTGGAAGCCCGTCACGTCCTGCAGCCGCATGGTCATGATCAAGGTCGGTCGCGGACCATCGGCGGGCGGGACATGATCGCGCTTCACCGCGCCGCGCGTCACTTGCAGATAGAGAAAGCCGTCGGGCATGCGGTTCCTGGCGATCATCTCCCGTGTCACCAGCTTCAGCGCGGCGCGGCTCATCGGCATGGCGATGCCCAGCTCGCGCAAGGACCGCTCCAGGCGGTCGAGATGGCCCTCCTCATCCCAGAGCTGGCCGTGCCGGATGTTGAAGACTTCATAGATGCCGTCGCCCAGTTGCAGGGCGCGGTCCTCGATATGCACGCCTGCCACGCCATGCGGCAGGTACCGGCCGTTGACATAGGCCACGCGCCCGGCAGGCGTGCGGCTGGCGGACCATTTTTTCATCGATCCGCCCTAATTCGGAATTCCCTGCGAGGACCCCACGCCCAGGGATTTCAGCTTGCGGTGCAAGGCCGAGCGTTCCATGCCGATGAAGGCGGCGGTGCGCGAGATGTTGCCGCCGAAGCGGTTGATTTGCGCCATCAGATAATCGCGCTCGAAAATTTCCCGCGCTTCGCGCAGCGGCAGCGAGATCACCAAGTCGCCGCCCTTGGCATTCATGCCCGCTCCCAGGTCGGTCGGCAGGAGATCGGCGGTCACCGCTTCGGTGACGTCGTCGCTGGCCAGGATGAGCAGCCGCTCCACGATATTGCGCAACTGGCGTACATTGCCGGGCCAGCCATGGGTCTGCAGCACGGCCATGGCATCCTCGCCGATGCTGCGCATGGGCAAACCGCCGGCCGCCGACAGCCGCTTCATGAAATGGGTGACCAGCACCGGAATATCGTCCCGCCGTTCCGCCAGCGAGGGAATGCGCAGCGGCACGACATTGAGGCGGTGATAGAGATCCTCGCGGAACCGGCCGGACTCCGTCTCGGCGCGAAGGTCGCGGGTGGTGGAACAGATCACCCGCGCATCCACCTGCACCCGCACCTGCCCGCCGACCCGGGTAAAGGTCTGGTCGATCAGCACGCGCAGGATCTTGCCCTGGGTTTCCAGCGGCATGTCCGCCACTTCGTCGAGATAAAGCGTGCCGTTATGGGCGAGCTCGAACAATCCGGTCTTGCGGGGACCATCGCCGCCCTCCATGCCGAACAACTCGGCTTCCAGCCGGTCCGGCTCCATGGTGGCGCAATTGATGGCGACAAAAGCGTTGCCGGCGCGGCGCGAACGGGCATGGATCAGGCGCGCCGCCACTTCCTTGCCGGAGCCGGCGGGACCGGCGATCAGCACCCGGCTGTTGGTGGGGGCGATCTTGTCGATCAGGATCTTGAGCTGGGAGATGGTGGGCGAATTGCCGACCAGTTCGCCCTCGTCCCCCGCCTTGAGTTTCAATTCCTGGACTTCGCGCTTGAGGCGCGCCGCTTCCAGGGCCCGCTCCACCACATGCAGCAGCCGGTCGGCCTTGAAGGGTTTTTCGACAAAGTCGTAAGCGCCCTTCTTGATCGAGGCGACGGCGGTTTCGATGGTGCCGTGACCCGAGATCATCACCACCGGAAGGTCGAAATGCTCCCGCTTAATGGCGTCCAGCACGTCAATGCCGTCCAGCTTGGAGCCCTGCAGCCAGATGTCCAGCACCACCAGTTGCGGGCGGCGGGCGCGGATCGCCGCCAGGGCGGAGTCGGAATCGCCCGCCACGCGGGTCGAATAGCCCTCGTCATGGAGAAGTCCGGCGATCAGGTCGCGAATGTCTTCCTCATCATCCACGATGAGGATTTCAGACGCGATCAGTGATCCGTTTTTGCTCATATTCCAGTCCTTTGTTGCTGTCCTTTAGCGTATCGGCACTCTTTTGAAGCTTTTGCGCGAAGGGAAATGTCAGGGTGACTTCCGCACCATCCCCGCTTTCGGCGTCGCCCAGCACGATGTCCCCGCCATGGTCTTCCACGATCTTGCGCACGATGGCGAGACCCAGGCCCGTGCCCTTGGCGCGGGTGGTGACATAGGGCTCGGTCAGGCGATGGCGATGTTCCGGCGGCAGCCCGATGCCATTGTCGGTGACGCGATAGGCGAAGGTTGTGCCATTCGGCTCGATCGCGATGGTGACCTTGCCGGCTTCGTCATCGCCCTTGGCGATGCGCGCGGCAATGCCTTCGCCCGCATTCTTGAGCACATTGGTGAGCGCCTGGGAGATCAGCCGTCCGTCGCCTTCGAACCAGACCGGGGCCTTGGGCGCACTTGTGGTGAAGCTGATGGCGGGATTGGCGACCCGCTGCAGGAACACCGCCTGTTGCAGCAGTTCCTGGGCATTCTCGCGCCGCATCACCGGCGCGGGCATGCGGGCGAAGGAGGAGAATTCGTCCACCATCCGGCCGATATCGCCCACCTGGCGCACGATGGTGTCGGTGCATTGCTGGAAAATCTCGGGATCGGTGACGATTTCGCTGGAATATTTGCGCTTCAGCCGCTCGGCGGAGAGCTGGATGGGGGTCAGCGGATTCTTGATCTCATGGGCGATGCGCCGTGCCACATCGGCCCAGGCGGCGGTACGCTGCGCCGAAACCAGGTCGGTGATGTCGTCAAAGGTGAGGACGAAGCCATTGGCGCTGCCTTTCTCCGACGTGACCTGCACGCTCAGCGTGCGCGGCGCTCCTCCCCGCTTGATGGTGACTTCGCCGCCGGCCAGTCCTGCCGGTTCGGACATGGCGCGCAGGATGAGCGGTGCCAGCTCCGGCACCGCTTCGGAATAATGCGAGGTCTCCATATCCTCCGGCGCGGCATTCAACAGCCGCGCGGCGGCCCGGTTGATGATGGTGATGCGGCCTTCGCCATCCAGGCCGATCACGCCGGCGCTGACGCCCGACAGCACGGTCTCGGTGAATCGGCGGCGGATCTCATTGAGCCGGTTGGCGGTCACCAGATCGTCGCGCTGGGCGGAAAGCTGCTGGGTCATGCGGTTGAAGGCGAGCCCCAGCCGGCCCAGCTCGTCGTCATGATGCTGCACCCAGACCTGCGCGGTGAGATCGCCTTCTGAAACCCGCCCTGCCGCATCGATCAGGTCGGAAATCGGCCGCACCAGCCGATTGGCGGCCCACAGGCCCGACCAGATGGCGGCCAGCAGCACCACCAGCGCCATCATGGCGTAAAGGGCGGCGAACTGCAGCTGGGTCTCCAGCCGGGACTCATTGAGGCGGTTATATTCACTGATCGCGGTCTTGGTGCGGCTGTAATAGCCGAACACCTGGGGATCGACCTTCTCGACCACCAGCAGATAAGCGTCTTTCAGGAAGGGCAGCTGCACCAATCCATGCACCAACCCGGTATCGGGATCGCCATCCACCAGGATCTGCCGGCGGGCATCGGCAAAGTCGCTGGCGGAGGGTTTCAAGGCGGCCGAATAATTCAAGGCGGCGCTCTTGGCCAGTTCGTGGCCCTGCCCGTCCAGCAGGAAGGAGCCGATCAGACCGCGATCGCGAGTCATGAACTCGATCTTGGTCATCATCCGGCCGATATTGATCTGCTTGTCCTCGCCCAGCAGGGTCGGATCGTGGACCAGGTTTTCTGCGATCTCGCGGGTGCTGGTCTCGATGCCGTGCGCTTCTGCTTGAATGAAGCGGTGGGCGACGTTTTGGGCGCTGTCCAAGGCTTGCTTCACCCGGCCGGAGAACATCTGGTCAAGCCCCAGGTTCAGCGTCACCGCGGCGAAGATCGCCACCAGCAGCACCGGCACCACGGCGATGGCCGAAAACCAGGTCACCAGCCGCACATGCAGCTTGGCGCCGGCACGGCCCGAACGGCGCGTGGCCACCAGCCGGGCAAGACGCCAGCCGATCGCCGTGGTCAGCGACAACACGAGCGCCAGGTTGAACACCAGCAGCGCAATCTGCCAGCCGCGGCTCAGATGATAGGGAATGAGATCGGTCAGCAGCGCATAGGTAAAGCAGACGGAAACCACCGCCAGAATGGCGACGCCGAAGGCCATTTGGGATGGCCGTGAGATAGGGCGCAGACCCGCGCGCCGCTCGGGCAACCGTGTATCGCTAACCATGTCTTCCGCCAACGACCGGCCCCAGCCCACCCGGTCACTTGGGCCCAGTGTATCCAAGGCACGGACTGTTGCAAGAATGCAGCGTCACAATTTAAGCACATGTCTGTTACAGGCCCGAATGGGAGAAATCGGGGGAATCGAAAGTTAATCGGCCTAAAGGACGGGCGCCGGGCCGTTGGGTCGGTGCTTGTGGCTGGCAGTCCCGGGCTCGCGCCGCTCACTTTGCTGACGCGCGCGGCTGCTGTGTTTGTTGCGGGCAGTCCTTGGCTCGGGCCGCTCACTTCGCTGACGCGCGCGGCGCCGCTTCGGACCTGTGTTGGTTGCTGGCAGTCCCGGGCTCGGGCCGCTCACTTCGCTGACGCGCGCGGCCCTGCGCCGTTGGAAGTAATCCGCGGCGGACAACCGGATTGGGTGGAGTCTATTCTGCCCGCAGGCCGCGGATTACTTCCAACCCAAGGTCTCTGATCTTTTTTCGCAGAGTATTGCGATTAAGGCCCAACAGCTGGGCGGCACGGATCTGGTTGCCGCGGGTGGCCGCCAGGCAGATGGAAATCAGCGGACGCTCCACTTCCTGCACGATGCGGTCATAGACCCCTGGCGGCGGCAGGCGATCGCCCTGGGCCAGGAAATACTGTGTGAGATATTGCTCGACCGACGCGCCCAGGGATTGCGGCCCTTCACCAGAATCCGCCGCGAAGGTCTTGGCGGGCTCTTTCAACTCGGCGCTGACCGCCGCCGCCGTGATGGTGTCGCCGGACTGAAGCACCGCCAGGCGCCGTATCAGGTTTTCCAGCTCGCGCACATTGCCGGGCCAGCGATGCCGGCGCAGCATGTCAAGCGCTTCAATGTCCAATGTCTTGTGCGGCAGCCCCTCATCCTCGGCCTTGCGCAGGAAGTGGCGTACCAGGTCGGGAATGTCCTCCACCCGTTCGCGCAGCGGCGGCAGGCGCAGCGGCACCACATTGAGGCGGTAATACAAATCCTCGCGGAACATGCCCTGGCTGATCAACTGGCGCAGGTCGCGGTTGGTGGCGGCGATGATGCGCACATCGGTCTTGATCGGGGTGCGCCCGCCCACGGTGGTATATTCTCCCTGCTGCAAGACCCGCAGCAGCCGCGTCTGGGCCTCCAGCGGCATGTCGCCGATCTCGTCCAGGAACAGCGTGCCGCCCTCGGCCTGTTCAAAGCGGCCCACACCGCGATTGGTGGCGCCGGTGAAGGCGCCGCGCTCATGGCCGAACAATTCGCTTTCCACCAGCTCCTTGGGGATGGCCGCCATATTGACGGCGACGAAGGTCCCATGCCGGCGCTTGCCGTAATCATGCAGGGCCCGCGCCACCAATTCCTTGCCGGTGCCCGATTCCCCCATGATCATCACCGTCAGGTCGGTCTGGGTGAGGCGGGCGATGACGCGGTAGATTTCCTGCATCGCCGGTGAGCGGCCGATCAGTGGCAGGCGCTCTTCCGCCGCCTCGACGCTGGTGTCGCGCTTGGTTTGCGGACTCGTTAGCGCGCGGCCCACCACATTGGTCAGTTCCTTCAGGTCGAAGGGCTTGGGCAGATATTCAAAGGCACCCCGTTCGGCCGCGGTGATCGCGGTGAGCAGCGTATTCTGCGCGCTCATCACCAGGATGGGCAGGTCCGGGCGCATGCGTTTGATGCGGGGAATGAGGTCGAAGCCGGATTCATCCGGCAGCACCACGTCGGTGATCACCAGATTGCCCTCGCCCGCCGAAATCCAGCGCCACAGCCCGGCGGCCGTGCCGGTGGTGCGCACGTCATAACCGGCGCGCCCCAAAGCCTGGTTCAGCACGGTCCGGATGGCGCTGTCGTCGTCGCAGACAAGGATGGTCGCGGGCATGCTCAACTCTCTCCACCGCGGGCTTGCGGCAGCAAGACACGGAAAATGGTGCGCCCTTGGACGGAGTCGCATTCGACGACGCCGCCATGATCGCCCACGATCTTGGCGACCAGCGCCAGGCCCAGGCCGGAGCCGCGCACCTTGGTGGTGACAAAGGGGTCGAAGATGTAAGGCAGGAGATCGGCCGGCACGCCCGAGCCATTGTCGCGCACCGTCACTTCCAGGGGCAGCGAGACGCGTTCGCCCGCGACACCCGCGCCGAATTTCACGCCGGGACGATAGCCGGTGGTCAAGGTGATCTCCCCGCCCTTTTCCGGCAACGCATCGGCGGCATTGCGCACCAGGTTCAGGAACACCTGGATCAGTTGATCGCGGTCGCCCAAGACCGGGGGCAGCGAGGGATCGAAATTTTCCAGGATGACGGTGCCGCGGGCAAAGCCGGACTCCGCGACTTTGCGCACCCGGTCGAGCACTTCGTGGATGTTGACCGGATGGCGGCTGAAGCCGCGCGTATCGCCGAAGCTTTCCATCCGGTCGATCAAGCCGCGGATGCGATCGCTTTCGGCGATGATGAGCTGGGTCATCTCGCGCTCTTCCGGGGCCAGCGTTTCTTCCAGCAATTGCGCGGCCCCCCGGATTCCGGCCAGCGGATTCTTGATTTCATGCGCCAGCACCGCCGCCATGCCGTGCATCGACCGCACCGCGCCGCGCGCCATGAGTTGCCGGTCCATGCGCTGCGCCAGGCTGCGCTCCTGGAAGGTGAGCAGCATGGCGCCCTCCGGTTCGGGCACTGGCGTCACCGTCACATCGACGATCCGCTCGCCATGGCGCGGGGTGGAAAGATCGACGTCGCGCTCCGCGGCCGAAGCGTTGCGTTCCGCGGTCTGGGTGACGAGCTGGAAAAGCGGCGAATGCGGCGCGATCAGGTCCGCCAGGCTTTGCTTGCGCAGCAAAGGCAGGCCTGTGTCGAAAAACTGCTCGGCGGCCGGATTGGCATAGAGCACCACTGTCTTCTTGCCCAACAACAGGATGGGCATGGGGAGCGCATTGGCGATGGTGCCGCTGCCCGATTCGGATTCGGTGGCCGTGCGCAGCTTTTGTAGTACCCCGATCACTGAATTTGCCTATTCTTTAAGCAACCTTGTCGCAAGACCATAATATAGGCATCATATCGCAAAGCAACAAATATCGCCGCCGGGATCGGTAAATGTTAGGCAGTCCACCGGATTTTCGAGGAACCTGTATGTCCCGCACTGCCATCCTGATCGTCGCCGCCGGAAAGGGGGAGCGTGCCGGGACCAGCCTGCCCAAACAATATGAACATTTGGCCGGCCAGCCCATGCTGCGCCGGACGGTGGAGGCCTTCCGGGACTATCCGGTGCAGGTGGTGATCGGCGCGGGGCAGGAGCAAATCGCCGCCGCCGCCCTGGCGGGCCTCGCCCTGCCCCCGCCCGTCATCGGTGGGGCAACCCGGCAGGAATCAGTGCGGCGGGGCTTGGAAGCGCTGGCCAAGGATGCGCCGGATTATGTGCTGATCCATGATGCGGCCCGGCCGCTGGTTTCGGCCAAGGTGATCGCCGCGGTTGTCGCGGCGCTGGATTCGGGGGCGGACGGTGTCTTGCCCATGGTGGCGGCCAGCGACACCTTGCGGCGCCGGGATGCGCAAGGACGCTGGACATTGGTGCCGCGGGACAATCTTTATCGGGCCCAGACGCCGCAAGGTTTTGTCTTTGCCAAGATCCTTGCCGCCCATCGCGATCACGCGCATGAAGACGTGACCGATGATGTGGCGCTGGCGGAACTGGCCGGACTGAATGTGCAAATGGTCGAAGGCGAGGAAAAGAATATCAAAGTGACGCGCAAGGAAGATTTCGCCCTGGCTGAATCGCTACTCGGCAGCGGAGACGTCCGCACGGCCACCGGCTATGACGTGCACAAATTCAAGGAGGGCGACCATATCTGGCTCTGCGGCCTCAGGATCGCGCACAGCCATGGGTTGGAAGGCCATTCCGACGCCGATGTCGGCCTGCATGCCATCACCGATGCGCTGCTGGGCTGCATCGGCGAAGGCGATATCGGTCAGCATTTTCCGCCCACCGACGAACGCTGGCGCGGCGCCGCGTCCTGGAAATTCCTGGATCATGCGGCGTCCCTGGTGGCGGCCAAAGGCGGTGTGATCAATCATGTGGATGTCACCATCATCTGCGAGCGGCCCAAGGTCGGCCCCCATCGCGAAGCCATGAAAGCCAAGATCGCGGAGATTTTGAAAATCGAGCCGTCGCGGGTCAGCGTGAAGGCCACCACCACCGAAGGCCTGGGCTTCACCGGCCGCCGCGAAGGCATCGCCGCCCAGGCGATCGCCACAGTCAGACTATAAGTGAGACCCTGGTGTCCTTCGATTCCGAAATTCGCCAGGAAATCGATATAGAGACCATGCGAATTTCGGAATCGGGACACCAGCGATGAAAATTCCCCGCGCCTCCACCGTCGTCGCCTCCGTCTTCGGCATCGGCTATTTCGATGTCGCGCCCGGCACCATCATGAGCGCCATTGCCGTGCCGCTGGCGATCCTGATTACCCTGCATGGCGGCGGCGGCATGGGCGTGTTGGCCTCCAGCCTCATCGCGCTGGTGATCGGCATCCTGGCCTGCGCCGATCACGTGCGCGAGACCGGACGCCAGGATCCGCCGGAATGCGTGATTGACGAGCTGGCGGGACAATGGCTGGCCTGTGCCTTCGCCACCTTGACCTTCGGCGGGCTGATCCCCCTCACCCATCTCTCCCTGCCCGCATTTTTCCTGGCTTTCGTCTTGTTCCGCCTGTTCGACATCTGGAAACCCTGGCCGGTGGGCTGGGCCGATGAGAATATCAAAGGCGGCCTGGGGGTGATGACCGACGACATGATCGCCGGCCTGATGGCCGGCGTGTTGGTGGCGCTGGCGCGCTATTTCTTCCATCTTTAGATGTTCACGTCAGAACTCCGCGCCACTGCCGAAAAGCTGCTGGCGGAGGCGCGCGCCA
The DNA here is from genome assembly GCA_036270435.1 of Rhizomicrobium sp. Taxonomy (GTDB): domain Bacteria; phylum Pseudomonadota; class Alphaproteobacteria; order Micropepsales; family Micropepsaceae; genus Rhizomicrobium. The sequence goes on from DATBCP010000317.1 coordinate 9,826, forward strand.
AGGGCCTCAAGATCGCCACCGCGGAAAGCTGCACCGCTGGATTGGTCGCCGGCCTGCTGACCGAAATTCCCGGTTCGTCGGACGTGTTCGAACGCGGCTTTGTCACTTACTCAAATGCGGCCAAGGAGGAGATGCTCGGGGTCTCGCGCCACATCATGGCGGCGCATGGCGCGGTGTCGGCAGAGACAGCGCGCGCGATGGCGGAGGGCGCATTGAAACGCTCTCGTGCCGATCTCGCAGTGGCCGTGACCGGGATCGCCGGTCCGGCCGGCGGCAGTGCCGACAAGCCGGTCGGCCTGGTGCATATCGCGGCCGCCTGCAGCGACGGCGTGATTTACCGCGAATGCCGGTTCGGCGATATCGGACGCACCGAGGTCCGGCTCAAGAGCGTCGCGGCGGCGCTGGAGATGCTGGAAGCGCTGATCTGAAATCAGAACCTGTCTTTCCCGCGCAAGCGGGAAGGTGGATATCTGCCCCGACGCCGCCCTATGGTTGTTCACCGGAAAGCGCCGCCGCCCGTGCCTCGAAGGCATCGGTCATTTTCAGCAGGGCTTTTTCAAAGGCACGGCCGGCCACGCCATGCAAAAGCCGGTTGCGGAATTCGAACAGGATGCAAAATTCGATCTCGCAGCCCTCACCGCCCTGCGCATCCTTTCGGGGCGTGAACCGCCAACGGTTTTCCAAAATCTTGAACGGGCCCTCGATCTCGATGACGTCGATGGTATGGGCCGCCGGGTCCAGCCGCACATCGCTGGTATAACGTTCCCGCAAGGCGCCATAGCCCACCGCCATTTCCGCGATCAACCCGTTCTCGCGCCGCGACAGCACGCGCAGCGCCAGCACCCAGGGCAGGAATTGGGGATACTTCTCGACATCGGAAACAATCGCGTACATCAGCTCCGCCGGATACGGAACCCGGCGTGTTTCGCGATGGGAAATCACGCCTTGGCTTCTCGCGCCGCCTTGAGCTGAGCAAAGTCGCTGTCGGCGTGATAGGAGGACCGGGTCAGCGGCGAGGCCGACACCATCAAAAATCCCTTGGCGCGGGCGATCGCTTCCAGGGACGCGAATTCCTCCGGTGTCCAAAAGCGTTCCAGCCTGGCGTGTTTGCGGGTGGGCTGGAGGTACTGGCCGATGGTCAGGAAATCCACTTTGGCCGCACGCAGGTCGTCCATCACCTGCATGATCTCCTCCCTGCTCTCGCCCAGGCCAACCATGAGTCCGGATTTGGTGAAACCGCTGGGCATCAACTCCTTGGCGCGCTCAAGCAGCCTGAGCGAGGCGAAGTAACGCGCGCCCGGCCGGATGGTGAGATAGAGCCGCGGCACCGTCTCCAGATTGTGGTTGAACACTTCCGGCCTGGCCGCCATCACCGCTTCGATGGCGCCGTTCTTGCGCAGGAAATCGGGGGTGAGAACTTCCACCGAGGTGCCGGAACTCTCCGTATGGATGGCATCGATCACCTTGGCGAAATGCTCCGCGCCGCCATCGGCCAGGTCGTCGCGATCGACCGAGGTGATCACCACATGGCTGAGCCCCAGGGTCTTCACCGCACGCGCCACATTGGCGGGCTCTTCCGCATCCAGGGCGCCGGGCAACCCGGTCTTCACATTGCAAAAGGCGCAGGCCCGGGTGCAGGTGTCGCCCATGATCATCATGGTGGCGTGGCGCTTGGTCCAGCACTCGCCGATATTGGGACAGGCGGCCTCCTCGCACACCGTGTGCAGCCGGTTGGCGCGCACGATCTCGCGGGTGGCGACATATTCCTTGGAGACCGGCGCCTTGACCCGGATCCAATCCGGCTTGCGCAGGATGTCGGTGTCGGGCCGGTGGGCCTTTTCGGGGTGACGGGGTGCTTGAGCCAGCTTGTCGATAACGATGGTCATGAAAGGAGATATAGACGCTGACCACGGGGAAATCACCAACCGGACCAGCAACCCTGTCCTGCGGTTAGGAATATTTACCCAATATTGCCTGTCATTTGTTTGTGCGTTGGGGCGGTTCGTGCGTTAGTACCCTGTCGCCGGAGGCCATCACGCGTTCTGGCGCTCGAGAGACCTAAGGGGCAGCTTCCAGAACGCTGTCCGCACTCCCGCCAACAATGGCATCGGAGGCTCGCCGTGTGCGCGAGGGTTCATCATGGACGCCAATAGGATTGAGCATTTAAACCAATTGAACCGCGATATTGGCAGGTGGCTGCAAGAGGCCAATCGCCTGGAAGATGAAGGCGAGAAGAACCGGGCCGACATCATCCGCGGATGGGCCAAAAACGCCGGGCGCATTG
>DATBCP010000318.1:0-3269 GCA_036270435.1 Rhizomicrobium sp.
GTGGTGAAATCATGCTGGCCGATCAGCGTTTGCGCCGCCGCATGCATGGCATCAGCATCCAGCCGGGCGCTGACATGCCAGACCCGTTTCGCGTCCAGCACCGGCGGGCTGCGGCGGTTCAGGATGCGGAACAGATAGTGCCGGCCGCGGGCGGAAAAGCGCGCATGGAAATCCGCCTCGGTGATGCTTGCATCCAGCACCACCACCGGATCGGGGCGCAGAAAGTGATTGAGCCCGTCGCGGATCTTGCCGGGCTCGAATTCCTTTTCCAGGTCGAAATGCGCCACTTGGCCCAAAGCATGCACGCCGGCATCGGTGCGGCCTGAACCGGTCACGGTCACCCGTTCGCCGGACAGTTTCTCGAGTGCCTCTTCCAGCGCGCTTTGCACCGAAGGGCCATTGTCCTGGCGCTGCCAGCCGACAAAGGGCGAGCCGTCATATTCCAGGGTGAAGCGAAAGCGGCGCATCAGCGCAAGCTGGTGCCGGGGGGCAGGGCAAAACCCTTGAGCAATTCCCGCACGTCCATCACGCCTTTGCCGGCACGCTGGACCTTGAGCAGCTTCAAGGCGCCTTCGCCGCAGGCGACCGTCAGCTCGTCGGTGATGACTTCGCCCGCCCCGCCGCCGGAGGCGGCCATTAAGAAATCACCGCGGTCGGGGACAGGCATGGCATAAAGAATTTTCAGGCGCTCGCCTTTGACTTCGGTGAAGGCGCCAGGCACCGGCGCCAGTCCGCGGATCAGGCAGTCGATCTCGCCGGCGCTTTTGGTCCAGTCGATGCGCGCCTCGTCCTTGGAAATCTTCTTGGCATAGGTGACGCCCTGTTCGGACTGTGGCTGCGCCGTCACCGCGCCGCGTTCCAACGCGCCCAGGGCCCGCACCATCAGGTCGGCGCCCAGGCGCGACAGTTCGGCGGCAAGATCGCCGGAGGTCTTGCGGCCTATCGCCACGCGCTCGGCCATCAGCACCGGGCCGGTATCCAGCCCCTCTTCCATCTGCATCACCATCACGCCGGTCTCAGTATCGCCCGCCATCACGGCGCGCTGAATCGGGGCGGCACCGCGCCAGCGCGGCAGCAGCGAGCCATGCAGATTGAAACAGCCCAGCCGGGGGGCCTCCAGAATCGGTTTGGGCAGGAGCAGGCCATAGGCCACGACAATGGCGGCATCCAGCTCCAGCGCAGCGAAAGCCGCCTGGTCTTGCGCACTTTTCAGCGACAGCGGCGTGCGCACCGGCAGTTTGGCGCGTTCGGCGAAAGCGTGCACCGGCCCGGGTTCCAGCGTCATGCCGCGGCCCTTGGGGCGCGGCGGCTGGGAATAGACGGCGGCGATATCGTGGCCCTGGGCGATCAGTTCGGCAAGAGTGGGCACCGCGAAGTCAGGGGTGCCCAGGAATGCGAGCCGCAACACCATCTCCGCTTACTCGGTATCAGCCAAGGCCGTAGCGGCAGCGTACGGCCGTGGGCGGCGAAGCATGAGTCGCAAGCTGTGTGTCCCCGCGTCCAGCACTTAACCCGCAGCCTTAAGTCTCTTGGCCTTGGTGAGCTTCTTGATCGCCATGGAGCGCTTCAGCCGCGACAGATGATCGATGAACAATACACCGTTCAGGTGGTCCATCTCATGTTGCAGGCAGGTCGCCAGCATGCCATCGGCTTCCAGGGTCCGCTTGACGCCGTCGCGGTCGAGATATTCCGCCTTGATACGGGCGGGACGTTCGACATCGTCCCAGATTTCCGGCACCGACAGGCAGCCTTCCTCGAACACCGCGGTTTCCTCCGAGGCCCACAGGATCTTGGGATTGATGAAGGCGCGGGGATTGGTCTTGCCTTCTTTCTGGTCCAGGTCGATCACGATTACCCGCTTGGGCACCCCGATCTGCACCGCCGCCAGCCCGATGCCCTCGGCCGCATACATGCTCTCGGCCATGTCGTCGACCAGCTTGCGGATCTCGTCATCGACCTTTTCCACATCGGTGGAGACGGCTTGGAGGCGCGGATCGGGGGCGGTAAGAATGGGGCGGACGGTCATGGGTTGGAGATAAGACCGCCCAGCTTCGGGGTCAAGGATTCATGGATTTGGCGTTGATCGTGCTGGCGGTGGCCGTGGTTCTGGGCGCACTGATTCTGGCTTTTGCCCGCCCCAGGGCGGCGGTTGTGGAACTGCCGGCGCCGGATTCCCGGCTGGATACGCTTCTGGCCAAGCAGGGCGAAATCGGCGGCCAGTTCACCCAGACCGTGGCGGCGCAGGAAGCCCTGACACGCCTTTTGGGCGAGCGGCTGGAGGCGTTGGAAAAGCGGGTGGGCGAAAACCTGACCGACAGCGCCACCAAGACCGCCGCCACCATCGCCGGCATCGGTGAGCGGCTGACCGTGATCGACCAGGCGCAGAAAAACATCTCGGCTTTGTCCGGCCAGGTTGTGAGTTTGCAGCAGGTCTTGACCAACAAGCAGGCGCGCGGCGCTTTCGGCCAGGCGCAGATGGAAGAGATTGTGCGCGACGGCCTGCCGCCCTCGCTCTACGACTTCCAGTTCACCCTTTCCAACCGCAATCGGCCCGATTGCGTCATCCGCATTCCCGGCAACAAGGCACTGCTGGTGATCGATTCCAAATTTCCGTTGGAAGGCTTCGATCTGTTGCGCAATGCCACGACCGAGGAGGACAAAAAGACCGCCCAGGCCCAGGTGCGCGTCGCGGTCGGCAGGCATGTCAGCGACATTGCGGAAAAATACCTGATCCCGGGCGAGGTGCAGACGCCGGCCATCATGTTCGTGCCGTCGGAATCACTCTATGCCGACCTGCATGACAGTTTCGCGGATGTCATCCAGAAGGCCCATCGCACCAATGTGATCGTGGTATCGCCCAATATCCTGATGCTGGCGATCAACACCATCCAGACGGTGATGAAGGATGCGCGCATGCGCGAACAGGCGGACCTGATCAAGAAGGAGGTGGGCAACCTGCTGAATGATGTCCGGCTGTTGGGCGAACGCGTGGGCAAGCTGCAGACCCACTTCAACCAGGCCGATGCCGATATCAAGAATATCCTGATCTCGACCGCCAAGATCACCGGACGGGCGGAAAAAATCGAAAAGGTGGAGCTGGCACCGCCCGAAACGACAGCAAGCCTCACCTAGGCTGCATCCAAGCCGGGTTGGGGCGGCCAATAAAGGTCAGAACCAGTCAGGAAAGGGTTGCCCATGGATCACGATTTTACCTCGGGGTTTTCCCACTTCTGGTGGCTGATTTTCCCCCTGTTCTGGATGATCTTTGC
>DATBCP010000319.1:0-5375 GCA_036270435.1 Rhizomicrobium sp.
TTTTGTCTTTGCTTCGCCCCATTCGGGGCGCCGCTATCCCGCCAGCCTGCTGGAGCGCACCCGGCTGGACACCACCACCCTGCGCCGCTCGGAAGACGCCTTTGTGGATGAACTGTTCGCGGGCGTCGTCGGCCTGGGCGCGCCCCTGCTGGCGGCCCATTTCCCGCGCGCCTTCCTGGACGTCAATCGCAGCATGGCAGAACTGGATGCCGGCATGTTCAACGGCGCCCTGGGCGTGCCGGTGGACGCGCCCAGTCCCCGCGTGGCTGCCGGCCTTGGCGTCATTCCCCGCATCGTGCGCGACGGGGCGGAAATCTATCGCGGCAAGCTGGACAGCCGGGAGGCTGACGCACGGCTCACCGAATTGTACAAGCCCTATCACCAGGCGCTGGCCGCGCTGATGGAGGAGACGCGCGCGCATTTCGGCGTGGCGGTGTTAATCGATTGCCATTCCATGCCGTCGGCGCTGTCGGTGCCCGACATTGTGCTGGGGGATCGTTATGGCGCTTCCGCAAGTCCGCAATTGACGGCGCGAGCGGAGGCCGCCTTTGTGCGCGAAGGTTTTTCGCTGGCGCGCAACACGCCCTATGCCGGAGGCCATACCACCACCCTGCATGGCCGCGTCGCCGCGGGCTGTCATGCGTTGCAAATCGAGATCAATCGCGCGCTCTATTTGGACGAAGACAGGATCGCCAAGAAGATGGCATTTGAAATGGTGCGCGCGCGCCTGACGCGGGCGATGCGAAGCCTGACCGCGATCCCCCTCTCCCAACTTGGCCGCCCCGACTCTTTGCCCGAAGCGGCGGAATAAATCCGCACCCAGGGCCGCGAGCACTTATTCCGACTCCATTTTGCGTCCGCATTTTGCGGACTGGCCAGGAGCCGCGAGCGACGTGGACTAAACGTCCATGAGCGACCGCGCGCCCACCATTTTGCGCCAGGGATTTTGTGACCTGAGCAGGGTCGCTAGCGGCAGCGTGGCGACGGGAGCGATGTGGACTACACGCCCATAAGCATTTCTCCTTTTGCCTTAGGGATTTTGGTCGCTGGGCAGGAGCGGCCGAGCGTCCATACGCTGCCGCTATGGACGGACTAAACGTCCACGAGCGACACGCCATTTTCCGCGAGGTATTTTGCGGGCTGAGCAGGAGCGCGAGAGCGAAGTGGACTAGACGTCCATGAGCGACCGCGCGACGCACTCAGGACGCAAAAAACCCGCGGAAAAAAAATGGCCGCTCCGAAGAGCGGCCAAGTTCAGGGAGGAAACGCCCAGGAAGGGCGGCGGCCTCGCAATCAAGGATAGCGATACCGCGCTGCAACAATATGGAGAAGTCCAGCCCTCTAGGCAATGCACAAAGTATAACAATTCTAGACAAAGTGCCGCAGAAAGCCTGGAAAAATCTGTCACAATTGCCTTAGCTTTGACCTCTTTGCCGCCTCCTGCAGCACTTGTGCATCGCAGCATTCGTGAAAATCGTTAACGCGACCGATTCATCACACTGTCGTAAGCGCGCAACAAAAGATTCTTGCGAGTCAGCTATCCCCCGCAAAGGCAGGCTGGAGATACCCAATGGCCGATGTTGCGTGGTTCGAAAACGCCTTGGGAAGTTTTTTACCAACCCGTTCCACCACCTCAGCCGTCCGCGCGATAGACACCGCCAGTTACCGCCGCCACCGCACGGTGTTCATCTCCGACACCCATCTGGGGACGCGTGGCTGCAAGGCCGAGGCGCTGGCCGATTTCCTGGCGCACAACGACTGCGCCACGCTGTTTCTTGTGGGCGACATTGTCGATGGCTGGCAGCTCAAGCGCCGCTGGTACTGGACGGAGGCGCAGAGCCAGGTCGTGGCTGAAATCCTGCGCAAGGTCGATGCCGGCACCAGGGTGATTTTCGTGCCCGGCAATCATGACGAATTCGCACGCGACTATACCGGGCGGCTGTTCGCGGGAGTCGAGATCATCCAGGAAGCGGTCCATGAGACCGCCGATGGAAGGAAATTGTGGGTGCTGCACGGAGACCGTTTCGACGGCGTGATCGCCTGCGCCAAATGGCTCGCCCATCTGGGTGACTGGGCCTATGGGATGGCGCTGCGTGGCAACGACGTCTTGTCATCGGCGCGAAAGCGGCTCGGCCTGCCCTATTGGTCGCTGTCGGCCTGGCTGAAACACAAGGTCAAGAACGCGGTGGAATATATTTCGCGCTTCGAAGAGATCGTTGCGCAGGAGGCCCAGAAACGCGGCGTGGACGGCGTGGTGTGCGGCCATATCCATCATGCGGAAATCCGCAAGATCGGCGACGTCCTTTACCTCAATGACGGAGACTGGGTTGAAAGCTGTAGCGCCCTTGTCGAAGATGCCCACGGGCATATGGAGATTCTTCGCTGGGCAGACCCTTCTCAAAGGCGCACCGCAAGACGGCGGGACCCGGTTCCGGCTCAGCTTGCCGGCGCGCCTGCGGCCGCGGCTGTACCCGCGTAGGAAAAAGCGCTTGGAGCCGGGGCTCATCCCCGGCACGGCGGCTCATTTGAAGATCCTGATCGTCACCGACGCCTGGTCGCCGCAGGTCAACGGCGTGGTGCGCACGCTGGAGACGCTGGGCAGGGACCTGGGCAAGCTGGGCCATTCCGTGCGCTACATCACGCCCCTGGGCCGGCGCACCTTCCCGTTGCCGACCTATCCGGAAATCCGCCTGGCCCTGTTTCAGCGCCGGGCGCTGACGCGCGAGATCCGCGAATTCGCGCCCGATGCGGTGCATATCGCCACCGAAGGCTCTTTGGGTCTCACGGCCCGGCGCATCTGCCTGAAGCATGGGATCCAATTCACCACCGCGTTCCACACCCGCTTCGCCGAATATGTCCATGCGCGCTTTCGCATGGTGCCGGAGAAAGTCATCTGGCGCTGGCTGCGCTGGTTTCATCACCCCGCCACCAGCGTGATGGTGGCGACCGAGACGCTGAGGCGCGAGCTCGCCGATCACGGCTTCAAGCATCTCGCGCTCTGGTCGCGCGGGGTGGATATCGAGAAGTTTCATCCTATCGCCGATGCCCGCCTGCCCTATGAGGGACCGATCTGGCTCTATGTCGGGCGGGTGGCGGTGGAAAAGAATATCGAGGCGTTTCTCAGCCTGGACCTTCCCGGCACCAAGGTGGTGGTCGGCGATGGCCCCGCAAAAGGGGAGCTGTCGCGCAAATACGCCAGCGTCAAATTCCTGGGCGCCTTGAGCGGGGAGGCCTTGACCCGGGCCTATGCCGGCAGCGACGTCTTTGTCTTTCCCAGCCGCACCGACACATTTGGCTTGGTGACCCTGGAGGCCTTGGCCTGCGGGCTGACAGTGGCGGCCTATCCGGTGGAAGGCCCCCGCGATGTGGTGGGGCCCGGCGTGCCGGGCGGACCCGATGTGGCGGTATTGGACGAGGATTTGCGCAGCGGCTGTCTCAAGGCCTTGGAGCTGGCCATTAACCCCCGCACGGTCACACCCCGATCCTTTGCGGAAAGCCATTCCTGGCGGGCCTGTACCCTCCAGTTTCTGCGCAATATCGCGGTCGAACCCGACCTGGACAGCCCCCAGCGGGTCTCCGGTGGGGGCTAACCCGTTCTCCGATAAGGCCTTATCGAAAGTCCCTGGCTAGGCTAGAAGGGCCGTGAAAGCCTTAAGGTTCCTGATCCCTCGAATGCCTGCGCCCAACCGCCTCACGGCCCGCGAATATGCGTTCCTTGGCCTGGGTATCCTGTTCTGGGCCGGGTTCGTCATGCTGCTGGGCAAGGATACCAGCTGGGACTTCCGCAATTACCATTGGTACGCGCCTTATGCGCTGTTGAACCATCGCATGGGCATGGATGTCGCGGTGGCGCATCAGGCCAGTTACTACAACCCCTACCTCGACCTCCCCTTCTATTGGCTGGCCACCCACACCAGAGCCTGGATCGCGCTGGCGGTTCTGGGCGCCGCACAAGGGGCCAATATCGTGCCGCTCTACCTGATGGCACGTTCGGTCCTGCGCGTGAATGTGCCCGCTTCCGACATCAAGATCATGGCGGGGGCGCTGTCGCTTTTGGGCATGGTCGGGGCGCTGACCCTGACCGAGTTCGGCACCACCTATTACGACAATGTGATGAGCGTGTTCGTGCTCTCCGGGCTGGCTGTCCTGGTGCTTTATCGCGACACGCTGGCCCGCGGCCCGCTGGGCAAGACCGCCGGCCTGTCGGCCGCAGCCGGCCTGGTCACCGGCATGGCGATGGGGCTCAAGCTGCCGGAGATGCCATACTGCGTCGGCTTTGCCGCCGCTCTTGTAGCGCTCGGGGGGAACTGGAAACATCAACTGACCCGGCTTCTCGCCGGCGGGACCGCGGGCATCATCGGCTTTCTGATCTTCAGCGGGCCGTGGATGCTCGCCATGTATCAGCTCACCGGCAATCCGCTGTTTCCCTATTTCAACGATTATTGGAAGTCGCCTTTGGCCTTGGCGGCGCCCTATCGCGACCTGCGTTTTGTGCCCGCCTTCCGGCCCTGGTGGCAGCAGCTTTTCTTCCCCGTGCTGTTCAGCGTCGATTGGCACGTTGCGGATGACCTGGGCTTCCAGGACATCCGCGTCATGCTGGCCTACCTGCTGGTGATCGCGGCTTCGCTGGTATGGCTTGTGCGGCGCGAAAATCGCGATCCCCTGCTGGACGGGCGCGTCTGCGCCGTCCTGTTCGCCTTTTCCGCGGCGAGTTATCTGCTATGGCTGCGCACGTTTGCGATCTATCGCTACATCATCCTGTTCGAGATGCTGGCGCCGCTGCTGATCATTGGCGCGGTCGGGCTTTTGCCGCTTTCCCGGCGCAGCCGCTATCTCGCCCTGGCCGGACTGTGCGCCGCCTGCCTGCTCACGGCGCGCAGCGATTTTCTGGAGCGTGCGCCGATCGAAGATCCTTATGTCGAAGCCGCCCTGCCGCCCATTCCCCATCCCGACCGGACCATGGTGGTGATGACGGGTGACGCGCCGATGGGGTTCATCGCCGCCACCCTGCCTGGCCAAATTCCGGTACTGCGAATCGACGGCTGGATGGTGCAGCCCCGCGACGGAACCCGCCTCACCCGGGAGATGGTACGGCGGGTGGCGGCGCATCTGAAATCAGGGGGAGATCTTTATCTGATCGCCGATGCCGGTGACATGGGACGCGCCCGCGATGCGCTGGCCGATTACCGGCTGGCCATCCGCTGGCCAGAATGCCAGCAATTCGATACAAACCTGATCGGCACGTATCAGTGGTGCCCTTTGGCGAAGAAGTCCTGAAGGGCGGATGAGGTGATCGTGGAAATCGCGGTGTTGGTGCCTTGTTACAATGAGGAAGCAGCCATCGCCAAGGTGGTCGGGGATTTCCGCGCGGCGCT
>DATBCP010000320.1:0-7817 GCA_036270435.1 Rhizomicrobium sp.
CTTTCGCCGGCATGTCGCTGTTCGGCTATTCCATCGACAATCTCTCGCTGATGGCGCTCACCCTCTCGGTGGGTTTCGTGGTCGATGACGCCATCGTCATGCTGGAGAATATCGTCCGCCATATCGAGGAAGGCGAGAAGCCTTTCGCAGCGGCGATGAAGGGTTCGGCCGAGATCGGCTTCACCATTCTCTCGATGACGCTCTCGCTCGCCGCGGTGTTCATTCCCATCGTTTTCATGGGCGGCATTGTCGGGCGGCTGCTGCACGAATTCGCCGTCACCATCATCCTGGCGATCCTGTTCTCGGGCGTGATCTTCGTCTTCCTGCGCCGGGTGTCGGCGACCATCATTCCGTCGCTGGCGCTGCCCATTGCCGTGATCGGCACCTTCGCCGGCATGTCGGCCTTCGGCTACAACCTGGACAATCTTTCGCTGATGGCGCTAACCCTGTCGGTCGGCTTTGTGGTCGATGACGCCATTGTGATGCTGGAGAACATCGTCCGCCATATCGAGATGGGCGAAAAGCCCTATGAGGCGGCGATGAAGGGGTCGAGCGAAATCGGCTTCACCATCCTTTCCATGACCTTGAGCCTGGCGGCAGTGTTTATCCACATTGTTTTCATGGGCGGCATTGTCGGACGGCTGCTGCACGAATTCGCCGTCACCATCATCCTGGCGATCCTGTTCTCCGGGATCATCTCCATCACCCTGACGCCGATGCTGTGCGCCCGTATCCTCAAGGACGAGCACAATCAGCAGCACAACCGGTTCTACCGGCTGAGCGAGAGTGGGTTCAACGCGGTGCAGGCTTTTTATGATCGCACCCTGCGCTGGAGCATCACCCACAGCCGCTGGATCCTCGGCATCTTCGCGGCCAGCCTGGTATTGTCCGTGCTGCTCCTGTCAGTGATGCAGCAGGACTTCCTGCCCAGTGACGATACCGGCCGCCTGCAGGGCGCCATCCAGGCCGCCAATGGCACAAGCTACAGCCAGATGGCGGCCTATACCCAGCAAGTCGCCAGGGTCATCGGCGAGGATCCCGATATCGAAGGGGTGCTCGCCCAGATGGACGGCGCCAATGGCAGCGCGGGCACCAACCAGGCCCGCATGATGATGATCACCCTCAAGCCGCTTGCCCAGCGCAAGTCCGGTCCCGAGGAGATCATCCGCCGCCTGCGTCCCAAGGTGAACCGCATTCCCGGCGTCAACGTCTTCCTGACCAATCCGCCGTCCATCCGGCTTGGCGCGCGCATGTCCCGTTCCACCTACCAATATACGTTGCAAGGCTTGGATCTGGCCCAGCTGCAGGACTATTCCGGCAAGCTGATGGATGAAATGCGCCGGCAAACCGGCTTCGTCGACATCACCTCCGACAACGACGCGGCGATGCCCTCGGTGCAGGTCAAGATCGATCGCGACAAGGCTGCCGCCTTTGGCGTCTCGCCGCAGCAGATCGAGACCGCCTTGGGTTCTGCCTTTGGCGGCCAGCAGATCTCCCAGATCAACACCTCATCCAACCAGTATGAAGTGATCATGGAGCTATTGCCGCAATACCAGCGCGACGCCAGCGCGCTGGACCGGCTCTATATCACCGGCGCCAACAACTTGTTGGTGCCGCTGACCGCGGTGACCAAGCTCACCCCCAGCACCGTGCCCCTGTCGGTCAATCATGCCGGCCAAATCCCCGCCGTGACCATTTCCTTCGACCTGGCGCCCGGCAAAGCCTTGTCGGACGCGGTCAACGGCATCCGCCTGGCCCAAGAGGCCATCGGCATGCCCGAGACCATTCAAGGCAATTTCCAGGGTACCGCCGCGGCGTTCGAGGAATCCACCAAGAACATGGGCATCCTGCTCGTGATTGCCATGGTGGTGGTCTACATCATCCTGGGTATTCTGTATGAGAGCTTCATCCATCCCTTGACCATCCTGTCGGGCCTGCCCTCGGCGGCGGTGGGCGGGCTTGTGACGCTGTGGCTGGCGCATCTGTTTTACCTGGCGGGTGTCACCCATTCCGACATGTCGCTGACGCTTTATGCCTTTGTCGGCATGATCATGCTGATCGGCATCGTCAAGAAGAACGCCATCATGATGATCGACTTCGCGCTCAACCGGCAGCGCAGCGATGCCGGCGTCTCACCGGAGCAGGCGATCTATGAGGCGGCGCTGACCCGCTTCCGCCCCATCATGATGACCACCATGGCGGCCTTGATGGGCACGCTGCCCATCGCCTTTGGCAGCGGCGCGGGCGCGGAATCCCGTCGTCCGCTAGGCTTGTGCGTGGCGGGCGGGCTGCTCCTGTCGCAGCTTTTGACCCTCTACATCACGCCGGTGATCTATTCCTATCTCGACCGCTTCAGCACAAGGCTCCAGCGCCGCAAGGCCCGGCGCACCGGTCCGAGCATTGCGCCGGCTGAGTGAACCCTGATCGGCAAGCGTCAGCTTGCCGATCAGGCGCTCAGAAACACCAAGTCGTGGTGGACGGCCCTGTCAGGCTGATGACGCCGGGCCGGCCCAGGGAGAGATGCTCTCCCATCGACGCCAGGCCTGCAAAAGGCAGCAGGAATTTCAACGACGCGGCGAACCACAACCGGAAACGCACCGCCGCGCCATGGCGGCGAAGCAACAAGGTCAGCAGGCCGACGCCGCCCGCGAACAGGCTGGACTGCCAGATATGGTCCAGCAGTCCTGCGATCATGCCTCTTTCTTCCTTTTGGCGGCCAGGTCCTTGAGCAGCCGTTCGGCATCGGCCACATCCCTGGGTGTACGATTTCCGGCTTCGATCAACTGGGCCATCACCGGCTGCATCCGTCCGCCAAAGATGGACAGGAATTCGTCCACCAGCCGCGCCTTGGCGGCATCGCGTGAGATCACGGCTTCGAAAATATGGGCATTGCCGATCTTCTTGGCCCGTCGAAGCGCCTTTTTGGCTTCCAGCCGGTACACCATGGTTTGAACCGTGGTGTAGGCGGGACGGTTCTTGGGCCCGAAGCTATCCTGAATCTCGCGAATGGCGGAGGGCCCGGCGGTCCACAGCACATCCATGATCTGCATTTCCAGCTTGCTCAATCTGGGAAGCCGCATCGGCACATCCTACTACATACGTCAGAAATCCTACGCCGGTGCCGTGCCACCGGCAAGCCGGCCATTGGCGCTTCGCCTAGCGATCGACCGGCGTGCCCACACTGCGAGGCCGCAACCGATCAAACGGGGCGCACAGCAGAAGACCCGCAGCGTAGCCGCCCAGATGCACCTGCCAGGCGACCAAGGCTTTCTCGCCGCCCATGCCCAGCCCCGTCAGTCCTGTCAGAAGGTTGATGGCCGTCCAAACGCACGTGAACACCAGGATCTGGCGGGAAAAGATCGATGCCAGCGGCGCCTCACTTTGCGCGACCCACGGCGCCTGGCCGGGCAGCATCCGGAATGCTGCGCCCATCAATCCGGAGATCGCACCGGACGCTCCTATCACCGCAATCGGGCTGGCCCAATTGAACACCAGATACGTAACCGCGCCAGCCACCCCGCAGGTGGTGAAAAATGCCAGGAACAGCACGCCGCCCCAACGGCGCGCCACGATCGGACCAAAAGCCAGCAGCCAAAGGCTGTTGATGATCAGATGGGTCCAGCTCTCATGCACCCCCATGTAAGAGATGAAGGGGATGCCACGCTCCCATAGGGTGCCGGGATTTGCCATGCGGCTTTCGAGATAAGCGCGGCTGTAGCGGATCGGATAAAGCCCGAACTCATAAATAAGGCTTTCCGGCTGATTGCCCGGTCTTGTGACCCGCAGCAGATGCAGAGCGGTCAAGACACCGATCAGCCACAGCACCACCGCCGGGGCGCGAAAAATGGGTTGGCGCGGGGGCGCCGATTGCAGGAAGGCCATGGACGTTATCTAGAGCATGCTGGAGCCAGATTAAACCACCGCTGCGTCCTTTGACTTTTTGACAGCCAAGGCGCTATTTCCCCCCAAAATGAGCGCCCTGCCCATCGACCTCGACGCTTTCCAGGCTGCGCCCTTGACGCGCGAACCTTTCCCCTTCGTCCTGGTTCCGCGCTTCGTGAAGTCCGAAGCCATGGCGGCGATCAATGCCGACTATCCGCCGGTCAGCCATCCGGGTTCCTTTCCCCTGCCCAGCCTGAGCTATGGCCCCGCTTTTGCGCGTCTGATGGCGGCGATTCAGGGACCGGAATTCACCCGCGCGGTGGAACAGAAATTGGGCGTGGATCTGGCGGGACGGCCCACCATGGTGACGGCGCGCGGGGTATCGGCGGCGCACGACGGCCAAATTCACACCGACTCCCGCACCAAGCTGATTACGGTCCTGATCTATATGAACAATGCGTGGGAGGCCAAAACCGGCCGGCTGCGGCTGCTGCGCACGCCCGACAATCTGGAAGACGTCATCGCGGAAGTGCCGCCCGATGAAGGCGCTTTGCTGGTCTTCAAGAACGCGCCCAATGCCTGGCATGGCTTCCATGCCTTTGAGGGTCCACGCCGGGTGATTCAGCTCAACTGGGTGACGGATATGGGCGTGGTCCGGCGCGAGCAATTTCGCCACCGGGTGAGCGCGTTTTTCAAGCGGTTAGGTGGCAACGCCGCGCCGGAGCGGATGTAGGCAAAATCGCGAGCCCGGCATTCCGCCGGGCGACCCGCCGCATCCGACAGCTTCCTTCCCCCTTCGGTGCGAAGCACCAGGAAGGGGGAAGGTGTCGCAGCGAAGTGTCTGCGGCACGCAGACCTGAGCTGCGACGGATGGGGGTTATCCAGGATAGACGTGCCACCGCCCCCGCCCGTCGCGAATACGATGGCCGGTTGCAGTCTTCTCCACGTGATCGGACTCCAGCGGCACCTTGCCGAAGCCGCCGGGGATGTCGAGCATATAGGTGGGCATTGCCAGGCCTGACAGCCTGGAGCGCAAGTCGCGCATCAACACCAGTCCGGCCTCAATTCCCAGGCGGAAATGCGAGGTTCCAGGCGCCAGATCGGGATGGTGCAGATAATAGGGCTTTATGCGGTTCTCGACGAAGGCGCGCATCAACGCCGCCAAGGTCTCACCACTGTCATTGACGCCTTTGAGCAGCACCGACTGGCTGACCAGGGGCACCCCGCCATCCACCAACCGCGCGATGGCGCTTTTGGCGGAGGACGAAAATTCCCGCGGATGATTGGCATGCAACGCGACATAGGAGGCCGCGCCCGGCGCATGCAGCGCCGTCACCAACGCGTCCGTCACGCGCCCGGGGTCGGTGACGGGCACGCGGGTGTGCCAGCGGATCACCTTCACATGCGCGATATTTCCCAATCGGCCGGTGATTTCGCCGATGCGGCGCGGGCTGAGGATGAAAGGATCGCCGCCGGTGAGGATCACCTCCCAGATTTCGGGATGACCGGCGATGTAGGCCAGCGCCGCCTCGAAATCCTCTTTCGACAGTGCGTTTTCCTTGCCCTGTCCGATCATCTCGCGGCGGAAGCAAAATCGGCAATAGACCGGACACGCCGCCACCACCTTGAACAACACCCGGTCGGGATGACGATGCACGATGCCCGCAACGGGCGAATGGGCCGCATCGCCGATCGGATCGGCCAGTTCTTCCGGCAGCGTCCTCAGTTCTTCCAAGGATGGCAGGAACTGGCGGGCGATGGGATCGTTGAGATCGGCCGGGTCCACCAGCGACAAGAGATGCGGCGAGACGGCTACCGCATAGCGTCGCGCCACATCCTCCAGGCTCATGCTTTCGCCTTGACGCTGGGAAGGAACATGGCGAGCAGTCCGACCGCCGGCAGATAGGCGCAGACCTTGTAGACGTAGGTGATGGAGGTGGCGTCCGCCAGCGCTCCCAGCACCGCCGCGCCGATACCGCCCAAACCGAAGGCCATCCCGAAAAACATCCCCGAAATCATGCCCACCCGGCCAGGCAGCAATTCCTGGGCATAGACGACAATCGCGGGAAAGGCCGATGCCATCACCAAGCCGATGATCACCGACAGGATGCCGGTCCAGAACAGATTGGCATAGGGCAGCATCAAGGTGAAAGGCAGCATGCCCAGAATGGAGAACCAGATCACATATTTGCGTCCGATCTTGTCACCCAGGGGTCCACCCAACAGGGTTCCGACCGCAACGGCGCCCAGGAAGAAGAACAGGTGCACTTGAGCGCTCTGCACCGACACACCGAAGGTGTGGATCAGATAGAATGTGTAATAGCTGCCGATGCTGGCGAGATAAAAGAATTTGGAAAAAATCAGGGCCAGCAGGATAGCCAGGGACCAACGAATCTCTTTCTTGGAGAAGCTTGATTCGCGCGTCGCCTGATGGCTCTTGATGCGCTGAAGACCGTGATGCTTGTACCAGGTGCCGACATTGAACAGCACCACGATGCCCAACAGCGCCAGACCCGCATACCAGACGATCGAGCGCTGGCCATAGGTCGCCACCAACACGGCTGCGGTGAGCGGGCTGATCGCCTGTCCGGTATTGCCGCCCACTTGGAACACCGATTGCGCCAAGCCGTAGCGGCCGCCGGACGCCATCCGCGCCACTCGGCTGGCTTCGGGATGAAACACGGCCGAGCCCAACCCGATCATCACGGCCGCGATCAACAGCACCAGATAATTGGGCGCCACCGCCAGCACCAACAGGCCCGCCAAGGTCGAGACCATGCCCAATGCCAGGGAATAGGGCATGGGTTTCAAGTCGGCGAAATAACCGACCGCCGGCTGGAACAGCGAGGCGGTACATTGAAACACCAAAGTCACCAGGCCGATCTGGGTGAAGTTCAGGTGAAACTGGGTCTTGAGCGTGGGATAGATCGCCGGCAGCAACGCCTGCATCATGTCGTTGCATAGGTGACAGAATCCGATCGCGAGCAGCACCGCGAAACTGGTGTCATGGGCGATTTTGCGGACGGCGACGTCGGTCATGGCGGCGGGAGCCTACGCCTTGGCCCATTTTTCGCCACCTCAAATCCGGTATGGCGGCCATGTCGCGCCAATGTCCCGATTCCGGGATTCGCACGATCTCGATATTGAGCCGTAAGCGAATTTCGGAATCGACAGGACATTGGCAAGTTATTGATTCCTGGTGCCGTTTCGATTTCGAAGTTCGCCCCCCGCATTATATCGTTGATCTTGCGAAATTCGAAACCGCGACGCTAGAGCAGAGGTGTCCATAAAACCGCGTCGATATTGGGGGCGCCGGTCGCCAGCATAACCAGCCGGTCAAAGCCCAGCGCCACCCCACTGGCCGGCGGCATATCCGCCAGCGCGCCAAGGAAATCCTCGTCCAGCGGATAACGCTCGCCGTAAACCTTTTCTTTTTTGGCCATGGCGCTTTCAAAGCGTGCGCGTTGCTGGACGGGATCGGTCAGTTCGCCAAAGCCATTGGCCAGCTCCACGCCACAGGCATAAAGCTCGAACCGCTCCGCCACCCTTGTGTCGCGGGGACTGACCCGTGCCAGGGCGGCCTCGCACACCGGATATTCATAAAGAATGCAAGGCCGTTCCGCGCCCAGCCGCGGCTCGACCCGAAGCGTCAGGATCTTGCTGAACATGTCGGACCAATCGTCATCGTCGGATACGGTGATGCCGCCGCGCCGCGCCCGCGACCGCAAGGCGCCCGCATCGCCTTCGCCCGAAGGAGACAAGGTGGCAAGAAGATCGATGCCGGCAAGATGGGTGAAGGCTTGCGCCACGGTCAGCCGGTCGGCTTGCGCACGGGGGTCGCATTCCATGCCGCGATGGGAGAAGGCGCCCGCCTCCGCCACGTCCGCCGCCAATCTCATCACCGCCAGCGTGTCGGTGATCACCGTGTCATAATC
>DATBCP010000321.1:0-4358 GCA_036270435.1 Rhizomicrobium sp.
CAGAACGTCGCGTGCATCCTGGTCAAGCTGCACCACGGCGGCCTTGTTCAACCCCAAGGTCAGGCGTTGATGGCTGGAAGCGTCATGGGTGGAGACGGCCATCACCCGCGCAGTGGAATCGTCGGACGCCGATTTGGCCGGAGCTGCCAGCAGGGCGGACGGCGCCAGCAGCGGCAGGACGAAAAGGATCTTGCGGAAGGACATTATTGAGGCTCCTGCCGGTTGGCGGTTCCGATGATGCCGTAGCGGATGACGGAGACGGCGCCGTCATAGGCGGCGGCCGTGCGCTTCTTGGGTGCGGCGTTGTCGTCATTGTCGGCAACGCCGTCGCTCAGGGGACGCAGCGCCAGCGATATCAATCCCGACTGGGACGCGGCGGCGATCGCTTCGGCCTGCTCCGGCGCCAATTCGACGGTGGCGGTCTTTCCGATCACGGTGCGGGTGTCTTTTTCCTGGCGATAAACCTGGTCGACGGCCAGCACGCGCACATTCGACAGGATCGTCCTGGCGATGCTGCGGCCGCTGTTGCCTTCCGGCTTGCGCGTCAAGATCACATCGACGCGGTCGTTGGGAAGGATGAAGCCGCCGGCGCTGGAGTCGGTGGAGATACCGAAGGAGATCGCACGCATGCCTTGGGCCAAGGTCGCGGCCATGAAGCCAGATGCATCGCCATGCACCAGCGCAGTCCTGGTGATGGGCTGGCCCGGAAGCACCGGCGCGCGCACCACCGTATTCTTGACCAGCTGATCTTCATTGCTGGCGCTGTCATGCGTGATGAAGGACGGATCCACCGACGCGCTCGGCCACTTCTCCCAGCGGATCTGTTCGACCAGAAGCTTCTGGCCGGGGGTGAGATTGACGTTGGCGACGAGAACTTCGCTCATTGCGATCTGGGGCGCGGGCTTGGCAGCTGCGACTTGCGTGCCGCCGCCCAACATGCCGCGTACCAAAAGGGCTGCGCCGCCTGCCGCTACCAGTGCAATGCCGAGAACGATAATGCGTTGTGTGTTCATGAGGGGCCGCTCCTTCTGGTGACAATTCACCACGCAACCCTTCAAAAATTGATTAATCCTGGAGTTGCAATTGCCTCGGACACCCAGGAGTTTTCACGTCCAACTTATTTAAAATCAGAGGGAAATTTCTTCCGGGGACAGGGAAGGTTGGTTAAGAACAAGTTCGGACCGGATTGAGACACTGCGCCGCGGCATGCGCCTGGCGCGATGTGCGCAAGCAACCGGCGTCATTTCGCGCGGGCAATGATGAAAAAACGGCCCTTCGGACAGTGCGTCTGATCTGTTCTAGGCGCCCGCGGCGAGACGGAAGATCTCCGTCGACGGCAAAAGAACGAAGGCGCCGGCGGCCAGGGCCACGCCATAGGGAATGCCGGATTTTCCGTCGTGAAGTTTCGCGATCCAGCCATAACGCACCAGAAAGCCCGGCAGCGGCCACTGGCGCAAAACGATCAACCCCAAGGCAAGGCCGCCGCCAAACAGGCTGGCCAACAGCGCATAGGGCAGGAAATCCTTCAGTCCCAGCCACAGCACCACCGCGGCAAACAACTTGGCGTCGCCGCCGCCGATGTGACCCAGCGCGAAAAGCGCAAATCCGATTGCCAAGGCGATGATGCCGGCCAAGAGGTGCCAGCCGACGGTCGAAAAGGACAGGCCGGCGGACAGCGCAAAGACCGCAAAGACGGCCATCAACGCCAAATTCAGGAAATTGGGAATGGTGAAGCTTGCGACATCCCAGCCCGCAGCGGCGGCCAGAAGAAGCGGCAGGGCGACCAGGACGAGAATTTCCGAAAGCATTGGCGAAAGCTTCTTAAAAAGAAACGGCCGCCTTTTTTCAAAGGCGGCCGCATATTGAAAATGCCGCCCAACCTTACTTCAAGGTGGTCGACAGCGAAGTGAAGGTCGTCGACAGCTTGGTGCCGACGGCGGTCACGCCCGTGATGATGACGACGGCGATGAGCGCGGCAATCAGGCCATACTCGATGGCGGTGGCGCCCGATTCATCGCGAACAAAACGCGAGATGAGGTTCATTTCAGTCTCCAACTTTATTTACACCCTAGGATGCCCAACCCCGGACGAACTCTTTTCGCTCGTAGCGGACGGGGCGACATTACGGACGCCGATTTAATTTGGGCTTAAGGATGAGAGGCAACTTTTGTCAAAGTTTATGGATTGCAAGCGCTAACCTGCTGCAACCGGTACGGGTTCGGCGGACTTTGACGGTTTGTTTACCATCTTCGCAATTTTCGCGGCGCGCGCCATGCGCGCGGTGACGAAGATCGACAGTGCCGCCACCGGGAAAGCGGCCAACACATCGATGACATGATGACCGCCTTGCACCGGCGTCGCCATAAGAACTGCGAGGTTCAACGCCACAACCGGCCAGCGCAGGATTCTCACGTCGCGCAGATACCAGATGACAAGCAGCGCCATAGCCGCATGATAGGAGGGAAAGCCGATCAATCCCTTGGCATCGCGAGGTGAGATCAATCCGGGTCCGTCCCGCAGCAGCCGCACCAGCTCTTGCGCATAAGCGGAATCCAGCGCCAGTCCCAAGCGCGCGTCCGGCAATGGATAGACGGAAAAAGCCCCAAAAGACGGGGCAAAAGCCCATATCGCGATGCAAAGCAGCGCCGATAAAGCCAACGCCATACAGGCGCGATACACGCGATCCGATTCGATCCCTGCCAGCACGATGATCGAGACCGCGACTTGCGGCAGCATGGACGAATAGGCGATGAAGGCCAGCGCATTGAGGTGCGGATGATGTCCCATCCAGCGCATGGCGGCCGGCCAATCGAATCCAAGCGCGCGATCCAAAGCGGCAAGCTGCATATCGATGCGGCCACCGGCCTTGGTCAACAGCAGATAGTTGAGGACACTCGCCTCGCAGGAAAAGATGCAAAGAAAGCCGGCACCGAACAGCATGGCCGCGAGCCTGGGATCTGGCCGCACCGTGCGGTAAAAATACGCACCCGCCATCAACAGCGCGGCAAGCAGTCCAAGACAGAAGAACGCGCCGGAATCCAGGCGGAAATGGCCGAGCCCAAGCCACGAACCATCGATGGCCGTCAAGCCAGCCAGGAGCACAATAAGCAAAGCGGGCAGAGGGAGGCGCAAACGCGAACCCTGCGGCAAATATCTTTGCTTTCGCTAAACCATGCGGCTTAAGGCTTCTTTAATGGCGCAAGACCTAGGCTTTGGGCTGAATTATGCCGGAGTCAGCCATGCGCCGTGCCCTTATTGCCGCCGCCCTTCTCGCCGTCGTGACACCCGCTTTTGCCGCCGGCAAAAGCGAGGTGGCCAAGAAGCATCCGGCCAAGGACGACGCGCCCAAGAACAACGCCGTGGCGCTGAGCTTGGACGAGGTCAACACCCTCACCTTCAAGACTCCAGTGGCGACGGTCTATGTCGGCAACCCCTCGATTGCGGACGTCACCATGATCGACGCCCGCCACGCTTTTGTGCAGGGCAAGGGCTATGGCCGCACCAACATCATGGCGCTGAACCACGACAATGTGATGGTGTTCAACACCCATATCACCGTCACCGGCGGCGCGGGCGGCGGCACCGTCACCCTCAATCGCGGGTCGCAGCGCGTGACGTTGAATTGCATCGGCGGCCGTTGCGAAGCCACCCCGATGCCGGGCGATGGCAAGGATGCCTTTGAAACCGCCGGCCAGGCGGCTGCGCATCAGACCGTGGCGCGCGGCGCGGCCCTCGCAGAGGCGAAAAACTAAGCAGCCCCGCTATTCATTGAGAGGCCCGGTACCGCTCCGGGCCTTTTTATTTTGTAACCCCCTTCCGTCGCAGCAGTATCTATTTCGTTACCTCCCTCTATCGCAGCTCAGGTTTGCGTGCCGCAATCACTTCGCTGCGACATCTCCCCCCGCTCGTCGCTTCGCTAGCGGGAGGAGAAATCTTTCGGATGCTGCTGGTCGCGTGGCGGAATGCCACGCTCGAGTTCCAATTCAATTTCTCTCTTTGTCGGTGCTCAATGGCTCGGCGTAAAAAAGGCAACCCAGTCCACGGATGGGTCATCCTGGACAAGCCGATCGGCATGACCTCGACCCAGGCCGTGGCCGCGGTGCGCCGCATCTTCAATGCCCAAAAGGCCGGCCATGCCGGGACGCTCGATCCCATGGCGACCGGCATCCTGGCCGTCGCACTTGGGGAAGCGACCAAGACGGTTCCTTACGCCATGGACGCCGACAAGACCTATCGCTTCACCGCAAGCTGGGGCGAGGCGCGGGACAGCGACGATGCGGAGGGCGCCGTCACCGGCACCTCACCCGTCCGCCCGGCGCCGGAGCAGATCGAAGCCCTGCTGCCCCGCTTTACCGGAC
>DATBCP010000322.1:0-4918 GCA_036270435.1 Rhizomicrobium sp.
GCTGCCGCAAGCCCGCGGCAAGGGCCTGGGCCGCGCGCTGATCGAAGGCTGTGAGGCTTGGGCGCGCGAGCGGGGTCACAGGCTTCTCACCGTCGGCGTTCTGGCTAAGAATCCCACTGCCATCCGCGCCTATGAAGGCGCGGGTTATGCGCCCTATGTCGCGATCATGCGGCGGTACTTGTGAGATAGCCCTGTCGTGCCCGCAGCATTCCCATGCATGGCGCGCGCTTTTCAATGCACATGCGCCGGTTATCCTGACATGCAAGCGGGAGGGCACGATGGACTATTATCACGTCTGGTTCGACCTTAAACCCGGCGTCAGGGATACGGACTTTTCGCGGGGCCTGGCGCATTACATGGCTTATCTCAAAGGCAGGCAGTTGATCGAAGGTTGGAAGCTGGCACGACGCAAGCTTGGCTTTGGCCCCTCGGAATTTCATCTGGCGATCGAGACACAGAATCTCGCTCAGCTAGATGAAGCCTTCAATCATGTCGCCACGCGCACCGAGCCGGTCGAAAGCATCCACTTCGACGTCAATTCCAAGGTCCAGAATATTCACTTTGGGCTGTACCGCGACTTTCCCGATCCCGTGCGGCGGGAGGGCGAAGAGAGGTTTTAGGCTACGGTCGCATTCTTAAAAGTATTTTTGTCATGCCCGCGAAAGCGGGCATCCAACTTTCTTTGAAGCATTGGTACCCCGCTCAAGTTGGATTCCCGCTTGCGCGGGAATGACAATCGGATGGGGTGTTACTTCAACCCACCCATCCTGCACACTTCTTTCCACTCCGCGGCCGTAACCGGTTGCACCGACAGGCGGGGCCAATGCACCAAGCTCATTTTGGCTAGCTTCGGATTGGCTTTGCATTCCGCCAATGTCACCGGCCGCGGCACATCCTTCACCGCCTTGACGATCACCAGCCCGAAAATGCCTTTGTCGTCGGTCGGATCGGGACGGTATTCGCCAATCACTTCGACAATCCCGACCACCGCTTTTTCCGCGCCGGAGTGATAGAAGAATCCCAGATCGCCATTCCTCATCGCCATCATGTTCTGCTTGGCGGTGTGGTTGCGCACCCCGCTCCACGGTTCCCCCTTGGCCCCCTTTTTCTTCTGCATCTCCCAGGACCAGGTTTCGGGTTCGCTCTTCAGCAGCCAGGTGTTCACGCCAACCTCCTATTCCACCGTCAGTCTGCGGCTCATCAGCCGCATCACCGCTTCGCCCAAGGATAGCGCACCGCTCAACAGATCCGCGGTCGCTTCCGCGATCGGCAGTTCCACGCCGATTGTCTGCGCGCGGCTGACCAGTGCCGGCGCGGTGGCAACGCCCTCGGCCAGGGGCCGGCCAGGCGCACACAACTCCGCGGCGCTCTTGCCGCGGCCAAGTTCGACGCCGAAAGAGAAGTTGCGCGACGACAGGCTGGTGGCGGTGAGCACCAGATCGCCCAGGCCCGACAGGCCCATCAGGGTTTCGCGGCGGGCGCCCAAGCGTTCCCCCAACCGCGACAATTCCGCGAAGCTGCGCGCCAAGAGCGCGGCGCGGGCATTTTCACCCAGCCCCATGCCGTCCACCACGCCACAGGCGATGGCATAGACATTCTTGGCCGCGCCGCCCAGCGCAACGCCGGTGAGATCATCGCTGGCATAAGGACGGAATGCCGCCGACCCCAGCGAGGCTTGCAGGCGGGCCGCCAGCTCGGCATTTGCAGCCACAGTGACGGCGGTGGGCAGCCCTTTCGCCACATCGCGCGCGAAGGACGGCCCTGACAGAATCGCCGAATCCGCTTCCGGCAGCGTCTCGGCCAGCATTTCCGTCACCAGCTTGCCACTGCCCTGCTCGATGCCCTTGGCGCAGATCACCAGCGGCTTGCCGGGCGCAAGATGCGGCTTGAGCTGGTTGGCAAAGACATGCAGCACCTGGGCAGGGACCGACAGCAACAGGGCGTCGGCTTTGCAGGCCTCGGCCAGGTCGCCGGTGACATTCAGCTCCTTTGGGATCGCCACCCCGGGCAGAAAGGCATTGCCGGCGCCGGCGCGGATGCCCGCCAGCACCTCGTCCTCGCGCACCCAGAGCGTGGTCTTGCGGCCCGCCGCCAGCGACGCCAAGGCCAGCGCGGTGCCCCAGGCGCCCGCACCCAGAACCGCGATATGGGAAAAAGGGGCCGGGGACATCAAGGCAGGAACATGGTTTGGGGAAAATCGCGGGTTGCTTATTCGGGCGCGGAATCTATCTTGCCCCTCATCCGACCGCAAATAGGCCCGAATTTCTCCATCTTCCCCATGTGATGTTTGCCGATGCGCCGTTTTTCGCTTTGTCTTGCCGTCCTTGTTTCCGCCGCCCTTTTGGGCGGCGCCGGCCAGCCCGCGCCGCAGCGCCTGTATCAGGCCTATAGCGATGCGGAAAAGGCGGATCTCGACAAGGTCAGCGCCTATCTCAACGGCATCAAGACCCTCAAGGCCGGATTCGTCCAGATCGGTCCGGATGGCGGCGCGGTCCAGGGCGAGCTGTTTCTCCAGAAGCCGGGGCAAATCCGTTTTGAGTACAAGCCGCCCAGCCCGGTCCTGATCGTCGCCACCGGCGGCAGCCTCTATGTGAAGAACGCCAAGCTCAACACGCTGGACAATTATGATTTGTCGGATACGCCGCTGGGGCTTTTGCTGAACGAACGCATCGATCTCAAGACCAACAAGGCGGTGATCGGGGTGGCAGAGCAGAATGGATCGATCGTGGTGCGCGCCCGCAGCAGCTCCAACCGCAACGACTCCAACATCACTTTGGTTTTCGCCACGCCCGGCCTCGAGCTTCGGCAATGGACGGTGCGCGACAATCAGGGCGGCAACACCACCGTGCAACTGCAAGGCCTTGAGCCGGGGGTGAGCATCGATCCATCGCTGTTCACGGCACCGCAGAAACCTGTCAGGCAAAGCAGCCGCCAAGAGAACGGACATCCGTGAAGCGGGTCGGCATTGTCGCGGACCGTCGCGTCCTTGACGGCATGGCGCTGCATCAGGCCAATGACGAATATGTCGCGGCGATCCGCGACGGCGCCGGCGCGGTGCCGTTGATCATCCCCTCGACCGACCGGCCGCTGGATGTGGCCGACATAATGTCGGCGGTGGACGGGCTTCTGTTCACCGGCGCGCCATCCAATGTCGCGCCCTCTCACTACGGCGCGTCCGCGCGCCTGGGCACGGAATTGGATGAGATCCGCGATGCCACCACTTTGCCGTTGCTGCGCGCCGCTGTTCAAACCGGCACGCCAATGCTGGCGATCTGCCGGGGCTTTCAAGAACTGAATGTGGCGCTGGGCGGCAGCCTGCATCAGCATTTGCATGAACTCCCCGGCCGCCTGGATCATCGCGAGCCGCAAAATGTTTCGCGCGAAGCCGAATACGCCCTGGCCCATGCCGTGACCATCGCGCCGGATGGTATCCTGGCCGGGTTGTCCGGCTTGGCACAAGCGATGGTCAATTCCTTACATCACCAGGGCGTGGACCGGCTGGCACCGGGACTTCGCCCTGAAGCGTTCGCTCCGGATGGGCAGATCGAGGCCGTATCGCTGCCGGGTTCAAAGGCTTTTCTTTTGGGGGTGCAGTGGCATCCGGAATGGTCGTATGCGGACGATCCCTTGAGCCGCGCGATTTTTACCGCCTTTGGAGCGTCACTGTGATGTCCGATTCATTTACAGCATCCTAAGAAATTCCTGACAGGGTTGGGCTTTTCGATGGTGCATCATGTCCTTGCCGGCCCGCCTGTTGGGCTTTGCCTTCACCAATGCGGATTTCCTGTTCGAGATGGACATGGAAGGCACCATCTTGTTCGCCGCCGGCGCCGCCAACGATCTGGTCAAGGAAAATGGCGAGGCCTTGATCGGCAAGCCCGCCGGCAAGCTGTTCAAGCCGTCGGAAGGCATCAAATTCGCCACCTTCGCCAAGGCGCTCAGAAGCGGTGACCGCGCCGGGCCGTTCAAGCTGACGCTTGCCACCGGCACCGATGCCAATCTCGCCATGTTCCGGCTGCCGCAAAACGGTTCCAACATCTCCTGCACCTTGGCGCGCCCCGGCACACGCGCACCCGCGGCCTCCTCCAAGACCTCGCGCGACGGCTTCCTCGCCGCGTGCGAAAAGGCCAGCGACCGCGATGCCATGACTTTGGTGCATGTCCCCGGCCTGCCCGAGCTCTGCGCCCAGCTTCCGCCGGACGGCGCGCAAGCCTTGTTGCAGCGCATCGGCGACAGCATCCAGACGGCCGGCGCGCACGCCGCTGGCAGGCTTTCCGATTCCAGCTTCGGCGCTCTCGCATCCGCCGCCGGCGGATCGTTGAACATCGCCGGCAAGATCAGCGACGCGATCACGGCCGGCGGCCTGACGCCGCCCAAGATCGCTGAAACCCGGCTGGGGCTGCAGGGCACGGGCCTCACACCGGAACAGCGGTTGTTGTCGATGCGCTATGTGATCGACCGCTTTGCCGAGAAGGGCAGGATCGAGGCGGGAAACGGCGACCTTGCGGGCGCTTTTGCCGGCATGATGGAAGAGACCGAACGGCGCCTGACCCTCATGACCAAGACGGTGGGCGAGGGGGCTTTCGACATCGCCTATCAGCCGATCTGCGATCTCGCCACCGGCAAGATCTCCCACTACGAAGCCCTGGCGCGCTTTTCCAGTCCGGAAGGGACACAGGCGACCGTGGCCTTTATCGAGGCTTTGGGTATCGCCAATGCGTTCGACCTGGCGGTGGCCAGCAAGGTGTTGAGCTTGGTGGAACAACGGTCCGGCGCTCATATCGCTTTCAATGTCTCGGGTGCAACCATCGCCTCGCCGGCAAGTTTCGGCATGCTGGCGGCCATCCTCGCCAAGGGACGCAGGATGGCCTCGCGTCTCCTGATCGAGGTGACCGAAACCGTGGCCATTGCCGACCTG
>DATBCP010000323.1:0-4932 GCA_036270435.1 Rhizomicrobium sp.
GACCTACCGGCCGCTGATGGAGCCCTATTATTACGACTCCAAGAAGTACGACACCTATCTGGACCAGCTGGGCATAAAATATCCCACCCCGCCAACCGCGCCGATCCGCAAAATCACGCCACCCAAATCCGCGGGTGAAGCCACGGGTGGCGGTTGATGGCGGAGGCTTAGGCCATCGCCGGCGCCAAGGCGATCATCGCCAAGATG
Source organism: Rhizomicrobium sp. (assembly GCA_036270435.1). Classification (GTDB taxonomy): domain Bacteria; phylum Pseudomonadota; class Alphaproteobacteria; order Micropepsales; family Micropepsaceae; genus Rhizomicrobium. The sequence continues at coordinate 208 of DATBCP010000323.1, forward strand.
GCGGGCAGGGCATAGAGATATTGGCGGCGGTTGAGCAGCGACACCACCGTCGCGAACAGGATCATGGCGCCCAATATGCCGCCCCAGATGCGGGTCTGGTGCAACGCCAGGAACAGGGCGGCCAGGGCCTGGGCGGCGCCCACCACATAATAGAATCCGCGCGCGAAGGCCCAGCGTTGATAGGCGCGCCGGACAAAAGCCGGTGCCGCCAGATTCAGCACCGCCGCCAGGCCGAACAGGCCAGCAAGCAATTGTGCCAGCAGGTCGGCCAGCTCAGACATGGTGGTGGACCTTCTCGGTACGGGTGATCAGCTTTTCCAAGCCTCGCAGCAGTACGTAAAAGACCGGCGTCAGGAACAGGCCGAAGAAGGTCACGCCGATCATGCCGAAAAAGACAGCGACGCCCATGGCGTGACGCATCTCCGCGCCCGCGCCGGACGACAGCACCAGCGGCACCACGCCCATGATGAAGGCGAAGCTGGTCATCAGGATGGGGCGCAGGCGCAGGCGGGCGGCGTGGATGGCGGCCTGGACGGTTTGTTCGCCGCCCAATTCCAGCTCGCGGGCGAATTCCACGATCAGGATGGCATTCTTGCAGGCCAGGCCGATCAGCACGAACAGCCCGATCTGGGTGAAGATGTTGTTGTCGCCGCCGGTCAGCCACACGCCCGTGATGGCGCTGAACAGGCACATCGGTACGATCAGGATGATCGCCAGCGGCAGGAACAGGCTTTCATACTGGGCCGCCAGCACCAGGAAGACCAACAGAACGCAGAGCGGAAAGACCAGCAGCGCAGTGTCACCGGCCAGGATCTGCTGATAGGTCAGATCGGTCCATTCATAGCGCATGCCCTGGGGCAGGGTCTCGTCCAGGATCTTGGTAATCGCCGCCTGGGCCTGGCCGCTGGAATAACCCGGCGCCGCACCGCCATTCAGATCGGCGGCGCGGAAGCCGTTGTAACGCATGGCGGTGTCGGGACCGGTGGTTTCGCTGACATTGACCAGTGACCCCAAGGGGACCATGGCGCCGGCACTGTTGCGCACCTTGAGCTGCGCAATGTCCTGGGGACTGCTGCGAAACGGGGTATCGGCCTGGGCGATCACTTCATAGGTGCGGCCGAAGCGGTTGAAGTCGTTGATGTACACCGACCCCAGATAGGTCTGCATGGTGCTGAACACATCCTGCACATCCACGCCCAGCTGCTGCGCCTTGGTGCGGTCCAGATGGGCGAAGAGCTGCGGCACACCGGTCGAGAAGTTCGAGAATACACGGGCCAGCGCGGGGTCCTGGGCCGCCTTCATCTGTATCTGCAGCATCACCTTGGCCAGCGCCGCATCGCCCTGGTCGGTGCGGTCCTCGACTTGCAGCTTGAAGCCGCCAATGGTGCCGAGCCCTTGCACCGGCGGCGGCGGGAAGATGGCGATGATGGCGTCATTGATGCCGGCGAATTTGGCCTGGAGCCGCTGCGCAACCGCCATGCCTGAATACTTCGACCCCCGCTGATCGAAGGGTTTCAAGGTTTCGAACACGATGCCTGCGGAGGGGCTGTTGATGAAGCCGTTGATGGAGAGCCCGGGAAAGGCGACGGCTCCTTCGACCGCGGGATCCTTCAAGGCGATTTCCGACATATGCTGGATCACTTCTTGGGTGCGGTCCAAGGTGGCGCCTTGCGGCAATTGCGCGAAGCTGACCAGATACTGTTTGTCCTGGATGGGCACGAAGCCGGGCGGCACCAGCCGGAACAGGCCCACTGTCGCCAGCAAGAGCAGTCCATAAATCAGCAGTGCGCCCGATTTGCGCGTCAGGATCGAGCCCACGCCTTTGCCATAGCCTCCCGAGCCGCTATGGAAGACGCGGTTGAAAAGGCCAAACAAACCGCCCAGCACCTTCTCCATACCGCGCGCCAGCCAGTCCTTGGGCGCGCCATGGCTTTTCAGCAGCAGGGCGGACAGCGCCGGAGACAAGGTCAGAGAGTTGAAGGCCGAAATGACGGTGGAAAAGGCGATGGTCAGGGCGAACTGGCGATAAAACTCGCCGGTCAAGCCGCTGATGAAGGCGATGGGCACGAACACCGCGCACAGCACCAAAGCGATGGCGATGATCGGCCCGGTCACCTCCGACATCGCCTTCAGCGTGGCGTCGCGCGGCGAAAGTCCTGCCTCGATGTTGCGCTCGACATTCTCCACCACCACGATGGCGTCATCGACCACGATACCTATGGCCAGAACCAGGCCGAACAACGACAGGTTGTTGATCGAGAAGCCGAACAGATGCATGGCGGCGAAGGTGCCGATGATGGAGACCGGGACGGCCAACAGCGGAATGATGGAGGCCCGCCAGGTCTGCAGGAACAGGATCACCACCAGCACCACCAGAAGCACGGCTTCCAGCAGGGTGTGGACCACCGCCTTGATGGAATCCCGCACAAACACGGTGGGGTCATAGACGATGGAATAGTCCAGCCCTTCGGGGAAGTTCTTCTTCAACTCCTCCATGGTGGAACGGACATGGTCGCTGATCTGGATGGCATTGGAGCCTGGCGCCTGGAAGATCGGGATCGCCACGGCATCGACATTGTTGAGCAGCGAACGCAGGCCATATTGCGACGCCTGGATTTCCACCCGCGCCACATCGCCCAGCCGGGTCACCACGCCGCCTTCATTCTTGATGATGATCTGGCGGAACTGTTCGGGATCGCCGAGGCGGCCCTCGACATTGATGGGAAGCTGCAACCGGCTGTCCTTGCCATAGGGCGGACCGTTGATGATGCCGGCCGCGACCTGGACATTCTGCCGGCGCACGGCAGTGACCACATCATCGGCTGTCAGGCCCAGTTCCGCGATCCGCTGCGGGTTCAGCCAGAGGCGCATGGCATAATCGCCGCTGCCGAACAGCTGGACATTGCCCACACCTTCGATCTTGGCCAACTGGTCCTTGACGTTCAACACCGCGTAATTGCGCAGGTACAGCATGTCGTAGCGGTGGCTGGGCGATTTCAGATGCACCACCATGGTCAGGTCGGGCGAGGATTTGACGGTGGTGACGCCCAGCGCGCGCGTCACATCGGGCAGGCGGGGCAGGGCCTGGTTGACGCGGTTTTGCACCAGTTGGGTGGCCAAGTCCGGGTCGGAGCCCAGCTTGAAGGTGACCGTCAGGGTGAGGGTGCCGTCGCTGGCGGCCGAGGAGCCCATATAGAGCATGTTCTCGGTGCCGTTGATCTGCTCTTCCAGCGGCGTCGCCACGGTTTCGGCGATGGTCTGGGGATTGGCGCCGGGGAATTGCGCCGTCACCACCACCGAGGGCGGCACGACCTCGGGATATTCCGAGATCGGCAGCTGGGTCATGGCGATCAGGCCGGCCAGGAAAATGATGACCGAAATCACCCCGGCGAAAATCGGCCGGTCGATAAAGAATTTCGACAGGTTCACGTCAGGACCCCTCCAGGTCTGCGTTTCGCGTCCGTTCAGTTGGACGCCGTCTTCACCGCTTGCGGCGCAACCGCCGCACCGGGCGCCAGCTTCTGCAATCCGTCCAGGATCACACGGTCACCCGCCTTGAGGCCGGAAACCACCACGCGCTTGCCGTCAACGGTCGAGCCCAGCGCCACTTCGCGATATTCCGCTTTGTTGTCTGCGCCTACGACAAAGACAAAGCGTTTGCTTTGGTCGTTGCCGATGGCGGTTTCCGGCACCAGCAAAGCATTGTTGAGGGTCGAACCGCCCATCCGCACCGACACGAACATGCCGGGCACCAGCGAGCCGTCCTCATTGGCGAAGCGGGCGCGGGCGCGGATGGTGCCCGAGCCGGTGCTGATGCGGTTGTCGAAGCTTTCGATGCGGCCTTGATAGGGGTGGGCCGCGGCGTCGCCTTGGACCGTCAAGGTCACCGGGATGGCCTGTTGGCGGTCCTGGGTAAGGCCATAGGTACGGACGATATTGAGATAGGTCTGCTCATCCACGTCGAAATCGGCATAGACGCCATTCTCCGAAACGATGGAGGCCAACAGCTGCGGTGCGGTGGTCTGCGAACCCACCAGGTTGCCGACCGTGATCTCGGCGCGACTGATGCGGCCCGAGATCGGCGCCTTGATGAAGGCGTGATCCACATCCACTTGCGCCGCTGCCAGGGTCGCTTGCGCCGACTTTACCGCGGCCTGCGCCACATTGTCGGCATTGACGCGCTGGTCATAGGATTCCTGCGCCAGGGCCTGGGCCTTGACCAGCCTGTCGCCGCGGTCGCGCTCGATCTGCGCCAACCGCGCATTGTTCACCGCGCTGGCCAGATCGCCGGCAGCCTTGGCCGCCGCCGCCTGGTAAGGGCGCGGGTCGATGACGAAAAGTATGTCACCGGCTTTCACCTGCTGGCCGTCCTTGAAGCGGATCTCGGTGATGCGGCCGGTCACCTGGGGACGGATCTCGGCATAGTCCACCGCGTCGATACGGCCGGAAAATTGCGCGGAAGGCTCGACCTTCTGGCTGTGCAGGCTTTCGACCGCGACCGGCATCGCAGGCGGCACGGAGACGGGCGCCGGCTTGGCATTGGCGTGATAGATGGCATAACCCCCTCCCGACAACAGCAGCAGCGAAGCGCCGAAGATCTGGCGGCGCAACTTCTTGGCTGGCCAATCGGCCTGATGGCGGAGAAAATTCTGGGCTTGGACGAGATCGACATGTGTCATGGGAGAGGTCCCCTGATATCTGTAACGCCCGCTACAAATATGCCCC